>JBMNRA010000069.1:0-13166 GCA_050944415.1 Ruminococcus sp. | reverse complement strand
ATCAACTTAATGATAACACAAAGTGATATTCTCTACATTTATTTTTTTGCTTTTAACTTAAAGTAATTTTACGCTATTATGAAAGGATGCTGGGAAAAAGTAATAAAGGAATAAGAAATTTTAAGAAAATGTTGTTAAAAATTTTAGAAGGCATAACCTTGAAATTCATCATAGATATGTTACAATAATATTACGAGAATAATAAGGGTGAGAATATGAATCTGTATGAAGCTGTATATGCGAGAAAATCTGTCCGCAGTTTTACAGGAGAAGCGGTCAGTGGAAAAATAATAGATGGTATCAGGAAATTTTATCAGGAAACGGAAGGATTGTTCGGCGGAATTGAGACAGAGTTGTCCATATTGGAAAACAGAAAAGAAAAAAGGACTTTTTCCGGTTTTTCCAGTGTAAATGCACCGTATTATCTGGCGCTTTATACCAGCAATCAGGAAAAATGCATGATGAATGCGGGATATATTATGCAGCAGCTGGCCCTGTATCTGTGCAGCAAGGGGCTGGGAAGCTGTTATGTAGGGATGAGCGTGCTGCGTCCGAAACTGAAAAAAAGGGGAGAAAAGATCCTTGCCTGTCTGCTGGCATTTGGAAAAAGTAAAAATGGATATACAAGAAAACCGGTTGATGCCAGAAGGCTTGACCTGAAAGAGCTGTGCGTATTTAAAGAAAAGCCCAGACTGTGGATGAGTCAGCTTCTGGAGGCTGCCAGGCTGGCTCCTTCCAGTATGAATTCTCAGCCCTGGAGATTTGTGGTTTACGATAACAGGATCCATGTTTTTTCCAAAAAATATAAATCCAATCAGCTGGGCAGGCTGACAGAACTGAATTTCGGAATCATGTTCAGTAATATTATGGTAGTTGCGGAGGAACTCTGGTTGGATGTGGACCTGATCAGGCTGGATGAAATGGGACAGAAAACATATCCTAACAGTCAGTATGTGCTGAGTATTATTCTGCGTACCTGAAAGTAAAAAAAGTGTTGACAAGTTATAGGTTTTATAGTATATTATTTCTTGGTCAGCAGTTGACAGGCGCGAGTGGCTCAGTTGGTGGAGCGCGACCTTGCCAAGGTCGAGGCCGCGGGTTCGACTCCCGTCTCGCGCTCTTGAAAATAGAAAGCAGATCTGCAAAATGCAGACCTGCTTTTTTCTATATAGATCAGTAATCAGGAAAGAAGGATCGTTGATGAAAAGTATAAAAAAGAAAGTTTTCTGTTCTTTCATGGCGGGCTGCGCCGTGATGGCGGCAGGCTGTACCAGTCAGGAAGACGCTCTGCAGGAAGTACCGGAAATGCAGGAATACATATCGGAGGATGGCGCTCTGTCTGTTTCACTGCCAGGAGATGAGTGGCAGATGGATGAAGACGATGATACCATGAAACTGTTTTCTTCTCCCGATGGTCTTGTGATGATAACGCATACGGAAAATGCGTCTGATGAGATGTACCCTCAGTCGGAAGACGATCTTCAGATGATTCTGGAAATTGAAGGATATACCAGCGAAGGATATGAGGTAACTGAGTTTGCCAGATCACAGGTGGCGAATTTGAAAACGTATCAGGCCGTAATTCGCTATACGGAAGAGAATGCCGTGTATTCCTGGGGAATATTAAAAGGTATTCTGTTGGATGATGACGTATATATGGCCAGTGCCATGGTGGTTCCGGAGGATGAAGCGATGCTGGAGGCCATGAAATCATCCGTATATGATTACAGTTGGGAAGTGGATGAGAAAGAGAACCTGGTGGTAACACCGGAACCCACGCCGGAGGCGACACCGGAACCCACATCGGAAGTAACGCCGGAACCCACGCCGGAGGCGACACCGGAGCCCACACCGGAAGTAACGCCGGAACCCACGCCGGAGGCGACACCGGAGCCCACACCGGAAGCTACGCCGGAGCCTACACCGGAAGCTGTGCCGGTATCCCCGGAGGATATTACCCCGGTCAGCCGTTCGGGTTACTGTCATTCTTCCGCTTATATCAGAAGCGGTCCTGACAACAGCAGCGCGGTAGTGGGAACGGTGGAAAGCGGGCAGACAGTAACAATTACGGGAGAAATCAGAAACTGGTATCAGATATCTTACGACGGCGGAACGGCTTATGTCTGCAAAGACTATATTCAGTAGACATTTTTTGCGGTTTGTGCTATCATAAGATCATTACGGAAAGAAGGAGAAGGATATGGTAGCAGAATCGTTTTTATTCAGCCGCACGTTTGAAATTATTTTGATTGCCATACTGATTGTGGTTACGGTTATGTTATTTACCGGTCATGGTTCGGTTTTTCTGAAATCAAAAGGATCAACCAGAAAACTGACGCCGGAAGAAGAGAAAATTATGGGGAGAAAGCTGGGCTGTGTAACGCTTTTATGGCTGCTGGCAGAATTTTTGCTGGTGCTGTTTGGGCAGTACGTATGGGTTACGGTAGCTTACATGGTAATTATTGCAGTTTCCCTGGTATTTCTTATTAAATTTTTTAAACGAAACAGCTAACGGATCGGGGATGGAGGAAAAGAAATTTTCCTCTGTCCCCGACTTTCACGTTAAACAGGAAGAAAAGGAAAGGAAGTGTTCAGATGGAAAAGGTTTCAATTCCGTCAGCCAGGGACGGCCTGGGGCTGGAGCTTCTGATCGGACAGCCTGCCGGCCAGGCCCGGGGAGTAGTTCAGATTCTTCATGGAATGTGTGAACATAAAGAGCGGTATATTCCCTTTATGGAATATCTGAACAGCCGCGGACTTGTTACGGTGATCCATGATCATCGGGGGCACGGCCAAAGTATTCGGAACCGGGAGGATCTGGGTTATATGTATGGACAGGGCTGGGAAGGCCTGGTGGAGGATGCCCGATGTGTAAGTTTGTATGCGGAAGAACGTTTCGAAAATCTGCCCCTTATTCTGTTGGGTCACAGCATGGGCGCACTGGCTGCCCGGGTCTTCTGCAAAAAATATAATGAAGATCTGACTGCTCTGATTCTCTGCGGGCACCCATCATGGAATCCGGCTCTTCCCCTGGGAATTAAAATTGCGGAATTTTTAAAAGTAGTTAGAGGGGACAGGTTTCGTAGCCGTCTGCTGGAACTGCTCACATTCGGACCTTATGCGGCGAAATTTTTATCGGAGAAACAGAAATTTTCATGGATTTGTTCCAGACCGGAGGTAGCGGAAGAATACGTGCGTTCGCCGCTGTGCGGTTTTGTATTTACGGTGGACGGATATCTGGCGTTATTCGGACTTCTGAAAGAAGCTTTCGGACAGAAGGGATGGAGCCGCCGGAATCCCCATATGCCTGTTCTTTTCGCAGGCGGCGGTGAGGATCCCTGTATGGGAGGAAAGAGAGCATTTGCCCATACGGTGCTATCCATGAAAAAAAACGGATACGATACCGTGTACTGCAGGCGTTATCCCGGGATGCGTCATGAGATCCTGAATGAGTCAGGAAGACGGAAAGTATACGGAGATCTGTGCCGCTTTATTCAGAAAACAATTGAGGGAGGAAATAGAATACATGAGAAGTAGCGGAATTTTACTGCCTGTGGCGTCGCTGCCGTCACAGTATGGAATTGGTTGTTTTTCCAGGGAGGCCTATGAATTTGTAGATCAGCTGGTTCGGGCCGGTCAGAAAATATGGCATATTCTTCCTCTGGGGCCCACCGGATATGGCGCTTCCCCTTATCAGTCTTTTTCAACTTTCGCAGGAAATTCTTATTTTATTGATCTGGAGAGACTGACGGAAGAAGGACTGCTTACGAAAGAAGAATGTGAAGGCTGCGATTATGGAAAAGATCCGGGATATGTGGATTACGATGCAGTGGAGAGATCCAGAAAGGTTCTTCTGCGAAAAGCTTATGAGCGCTTTTCACCGGATGAGAAATTCGGAGATTTCGTAAGGGAAAACGGTTTCTGGCTGGAAGATTACGCCCTTTATATGGCGCTGAAGGACAGTCACGAAGGGGAAGCCTGGACGGAATGGGAGGAGGATTTACGGGATCGCCATCCCGGTCCTATCCAGAATGAAAGAATGAAGCTGGCCGATGAGATTCAGTATTACCGTTTTATACAGTATAAATTTTATGAGCAGTGGGATCAGCTGAAACAATATGCTAATGACAGACAGATTCAGATCATCGGCGATATGCCTATTTATGTTTCTTTTGACAGCGCCGATGCATGGGCCAATCCACTGCTGTTTCAGTTTAATGAAAAAAATCAGCCCATCGCCGTAGCCGGATGCCCGCCGGATTACTTTGCTCCCAAAGGGCAGCTCTGGGGTAATCCGCTGTACAGCTGGGAGTACCACAGGGAAACGGGATACAGTTGGTGGATTTCCAGAATGCAGCATAGTCTTCGTCTTTATGATGTGGTGAGAATTGATCATTTCCGCGGATTTGACGAGTATTATTCCGTACCTTTTGGAGATGAAACAGCGGAATTTGGTCATTGGGAGAAAGGTCCCGGACTGGAGCTGTTTCACGCACTGCAGGAGAAGGTGGAAAATCTAAATGTCATTGCGGAAGATCTGGGATTTTTGACGGAAAGTGTGATTCAGCTGGTGCGTGATACGGGGTATCCCGGAATGAAAGTTCTGGAGTTTGCTTTCGACAGTGATCCCCAGTGTCTGTACCTGCCTCACAATATTCCGGAAAACAGCATTATTTATACCGGAACTCATGACAACGATACCTTGGCGGGCTGGATACGCACCATGCCGGAACATACGGACCGGTATGCCCGGGAGTATCTGAATTATTTCGGAAAAGATGAAAAAGAATATATCTGGGGATTCATTCGTCTGGCCATATCCAGCGTAGCACAGCGGGCCGTCATTCCCATGCAGGATTACCTCTGCCTTGGTACGGAGGCCAGAATCAATATACCTTCAACGGTAGGGAGCAACTGGAAATGGCGGATGAAGGAAGGACAGTTTACAGATCAGCTGGCGGATAAGATCCGTGAAATGTGCAGAATCTATGGAAGGCTTTAAAAGAAACACAGAAAATGAAAGATTTGCTGAAATATCTTAAAAATTATAAAAAAGAAGCGGTGATCGGTCCTCTTTTTAAAATGCTGGAGGCCAGTTTTGAACTCCTGGTCCCGGTGGTGATGGCCAGGATCATTGACATTGGTATTCAAAATCAGGACAGACCCTATATCTGGAGAATGTGTCTGTTGATGATTTTCCTGGGAGTACTGGGGCTATGCTGTTCCCTGACGGCTCAGTACTTTGCGGCAAAGGCGGCTCTGGGCTTTTCGGCCGAGCTGCGCAGTGATCTGTACCGGCATATCAACCGCTTTTCCTACCATGAGTTGGATATGGCCGGTACAGCCACACTGGTGACACGGATGACCAGTGATGTCAATCAGGTGCAGAACGGAGTTAACCTTATGCTGCGGCTCTTTCTGAGATCCCCCTTTATTGTAGTCGGAGCCGTTTTTATGGCATTTACCATCAGCAGGAAGCTGACTTTGATCTTTGTGGCGGCCATTCTGCTGCTGAGTCTGGTTATTTTTCTGATTATTAAAACTACCCTGCCCATATACCGGAGGGTACAGCAGATTCTGGATGTTGTGGTGCGTCTGGTGAGAGAAAATTATGTGGGCGCCCGGGTGGTACGGGCTTTTTCCAGACAGAAAGACGAGGAAAAACAGTTTGAAAACACTACGGGTGAACTGAAAAAAACGCAGCTTCTGGCCGGGCGCATTTCGGCGATGATGAATCCTCTCACATATGTGCTGGTCAATGCAGCCATTATTCTTATTATGATGATGGGAGGCAGAGAGGTATACAGAGGCAGTGTTACTCAGGGAGAGATGACGGCGCTGATCAACTATATGATGCAGATTCTGCTGGCCCTTGTGGCTCTTGCAAATCTGATTGTGACAGTAACCCGGGCTCTTGCCAGTGCGGTCAGAATCAATGATGTGTTCGCCATAGAGGTGACCATGAGCGATGAAGGAAATGAGGCCAGGGAAGGGAAAAAGGGCAGTCCCAAAGTAGCTTTTTGCAGTGTGACATTTTCCTACGATCACGCGCAGGAACCATCGCTGACGGACATTACCTTTGAGGCTTATCCCGGGGAAACCATTGGTATTATCGGAGGTACCGGTTCAGGGAAAACGACCCTGGTTTCTCTGATTCCCCGGTTTTACGACTGCCAGTCGGGAGAGGTGATGGTGGACGGTGTGAATGTGAAAGAGTACCCCTTCACTCAGCTGCGGAAAAAAATCGGAATGGTGCCACAAAAGGCGGTGCTTTTTGCCGGAAGTATCCGGCAGAATCTCAGATGGGGCAATGAAGACGCTTCTGAGACGGAGATGAAAAAGGCTCTGAAAACCGCTCAGGCACTGGATTTTGTGGAGAAGAAACCAGAAGGACTGGACACAAAAGTGTCTCCGGGAGGAAAGAATTTTTCCGGAGGTCAGAGACAGAGACTGACGATAGCCCGGGCGCTGGCTGCAGATCCGGAGATCCTGATTCTGGATGACAGTGCATCCGCACTGGATTTTGCTACTGATGCGGCGTTGAGGAAAGCGCTTCGGGAAGATACCCGGGGAATGACAGTTTTTCTGGTATCTCAGCGTGCCGCTACAGTGCAGACTGCAGACAGAATCCTGGTTCTGGATGACGGCCGCCTCGTGGGACAGGGAAGTCATAAAGAACTGTTTGGCAGCTGCCAGGTATACAAAGAAATCTGTCTGTCCCAGCTTTCAGAGGAAGAGGTGACTGCTTATGAGTAGTAGAGAGACGTTGAAGAGGGTTCTGGAATGGATCCGGCCCTACCGGGTTCAGGTGGCGGGAGTGATACTGTTGGCCGCGGTAACGGTGCTGACCACCCTGTATGCCCCCATACTGATCGGAAAGGGAGTGGATGCCCTTGTGGGGAAAGGCGAGGTCTCCTTTCTGAAACTGAAAAGCGCGGCGCTGCAGCTGGCAGTAGTGGCAGGGGCGACAGCCCTGTCTCAGTGGATTATGAATCTTCTGATCAACCGCATCACATACCAGGTGGTTCAGGATGTAAGGGATCGGGCCTTTGCCCGCCTTCAGGTGCTTCCCTTTTCCTATATAGACAGCAGACAGCCCGGCGACATGATCAGCCGTATTTCCACAGATGTGGACCAGTTTGCTGACGGCCTCCTGATGGGTTTTACCCAGCTGTTTACCGGCGTCATGACCATCATTGCCACTCTGGCGTTTATGCTGTCCATCAATGTAAAAATTACGTTAGTGGTAGTGGTG
Organism: Ruminococcus sp.; assembly: GCA_050944415.1. Taxonomy (GTDB): domain Bacteria; phylum Bacillota; class Clostridia; order Lachnospirales; family Lachnospiraceae; genus Ruminococcus_G. The sequence goes on along the minus strand of JBMNRA010000069.1, from coordinate 5,911 downwards.
ATTACGCCGGTTTCCTTTCTGGTGGCAAACTTTATTGCGAAACGAACTTTTACCATGTTCCGTGTTCAGTCAGAGACCCGGGGCGAAATGACTTCCCTGGTGGAAGAAATGGTTGGAAATCAGAAAATTGTGAAAGCTTTTTCCTATGAGAACCGGGCCTTTGAACGGTTTACGGATGTCAATGAAAGATTGCGGGACTGTGGAGTAAAGGCAACTTTCTTTTCTTCCCTCACCAATCCTTCTACCCGTTTTGTCAATGGATTGGTATATACCGGAGTCGGAATTTACGGCGCCCTCTGTGCTATCCGGGGATCCATATCGGTAGGGCAGCTGTCCAGTTTTCTCAACTATGCCAATCAGTATACGAAACCCTTTAATGAGATATCGGGAGTAGTCACAGAACTGCAGAACGCTCTGGCGTCAGCCAGGCGGCTGTTTGAACTGATGGATGAGGATACGGAACCGGAGGATGACAAAGATGCTGTAGTTCTGGAAAAACCTACGGGCAGTGTGGTATTTGACCATGTAGCGTTTTCTTACCGGCCGGATGTACCGTTGATTCGAGACCTGAGCCTTCAGGCGTTTCCCGGTCAGAGAATTGCTGTCGTAGGTCCCACGGGATGCGGAAAAACCACATTGATCAATCTGTTGATGCGTTTCTACGATATCCGGGAAGGCGAATTGAAGGTCAGCGGCTATCCCATTGAAAAAATTACCAGGGACAGTTTAAGAGCCGGATACGGGATGGTACTGCAGGACACCTGGCTGAAAGCGGGAACCATCATGGAGAATATTGCCTACGGCAAGCCGGATGCATCACGGGAAGAGGTGGTGGAGGCCGCCAAAAAGGTTTATGCCCACAGTTTTATCCGCAGAATGAAGAATGGATATGATACTTACGTGGCGGAGGACGGGGGAAGCCTTTCCCAGGGGCAGAAACAGCTGCTCTGTATTGCCAGGGTTATGCTGATGGATCCTGCTGTACTGATTCTGGATGAAGCCACTTCATCCATTGACACCATGACGGAAATCCGCGTACAGAAAGCTTTTGAGGAGCTGATGAAAGGCCGGACCAGTTTTGTGGTGGCTCACAGACTGTCCACAGTGCGAACGGCGGATACGATTCTGGTGATGAAAGACGGGGACATCGTGGAAATGGGAACCCATCAGAAACTGCTGGAAAAGGGCGGATTTTACGCCAATATGTACAACAGTCAGTTTGTACGGTAAAACATCCGCAGTCTTAGCTTTATAAGGAACGGAACTAAAGTCCGGAAGGGGCAGCGGTTGCGTATGTGAGAGGCGCGGCTGTGAACGGTAACTAAATGGTTATGTAGGAAAATTACAAGGCTGGTAAAAAAATGGAAAATGTATTGCTGGAAATTCAGAGAAGTTATCAGACGCTGCGGCCCTCTGAGCAGAGGGCTGCGGATTTCATACTGGAACATCCCGATCAGGTAAAAGGTATGTCATTGGACGAGCTGGCTCATCGGTGCAAAGTCAGCCAGCCCACAGTACTTCGGCTGGTAAAGGCGGTGGGATATAAAGGATATCGGGAGTTCAGCTTTGCCCTGGTGGAGGAGCTGGCGGGAAAAGGAAAAGAGATTATGCCCCTGTACGGCTGCTATCTGAACCGTGAGGACAAGCCCGGAGATATTCCGGAAAAGATCGTTACGGCGGCATCACGGACGATAGAAAGTAATTTGAAGAGTATATCTGTGGCCAGTTTTGAAAAAGTGGTGGAAGTTTTGACAAATGCGCCCAAAATAGATATTTTCAGCGTGGAAAATTCCAATGCAACGGCTTCTGATCTGGAGACGAAGCTTCTGTATCTGGGATTGAACTGCCGCCATTTCATAGACAGCTATCATCAGCGAATTGCCGCCAATAATATGAAGCCGGGGGATGTGGCTGTGGGCATTACATATTCCGGATGCTCCAGAGATACGGTAGATGCTCTCAGAATTGCAAAGAAAAGAGGAGCCAGTACGGTGGTGCTGACCAATTTTCGGGATTCGGTGATCAGCCGGTATGCAGATCTTCTCATCTGCACCAGTCAGGAGCAGCATATGTACGGGGATGCGATTTTTTCCAGGACATCGCAGATTCTGGTGGTGGACATGATTTATCTGGGTATCATAGCCTCGGACTATGACAATTACGTGGACCGACTGAAGAAAAGTGAAGATATCATTAAAGACAAAGCTTATAAAAGAGAAGAAAATATGTAGATTTTCTACAGGTTTTCTTCTCTTTTTCTTTACATGCACTTTACAAAAAAATAAATTGAATTTGATAGTTTCAGAAAAAAAGGCTTGTTATAATGACCACGTTCGAAGGAAAGGAGAGAAAATTTATGCTGAAGCTTGAACATGTAAAGAAATCTTATGATGGGATAACCATATTAAATGATATCAGTCTGGAAATCGGAGATGGAGAAATTGTTTCTATTCTGGGGCCTTCCGGATGCGGCAAGACGACTCTTTTGAATCTGATTCTCGGAATTACAGACTGCGATAAAGGAAAAATATTTTTTGACGGAGAAGATATTACAGAGGTACCGATGGAAAACAGAGGGTTTAATATTGTTTTTCAGGACTATGCTCTTTTTCCAAATTATAATGTATATCAGAATATTACTTACGGTCTGAGAAACAAACCGGATATTTCCACTGAACGGGAAGTGAATGATCTGATCAGACTTCTGGGGTTGGAAGAGCATTTGGAAAAACGGATCGATCAGCTGTCCGGCGGTCAGAAACAGAGAGTTGCGCTGGCCAGGACCATGGTGATGAAACCTAAAATCCTTCTGATGGATGAACCTTTAAGTGCTCTGGATGGCGTGATCAAAGAATCCATCAAAGAACGAATCAAAACCATCGCCAAAGAATTCAATCTGACTACAATTATTGTTACCCACGATCCGGAAGAAGCACTGACGCTGTCGGACCGTGTGATGATCGTCAATGAAGGAATGATTTCTCAGTATGGAAAGCCGGAGGATATCATATCCAGACCGAAAAATAATTTTGTAAAAAACTTTATTCTGAATCAGCTGGAGATCAAGAAAAACAATATTTACACTTTATTTTCAGCTACACAGAATCCGGCGGCCATCATGTCCTAGGAGGCAGCTGCTGTGAAGACAAAAAAGAAAGAAATCAAGATCATATTCGGCGTTCTCTGCGCTGCATTTCTGATTTTTCTGGCAGCGCCTATGGTGCAGCTGCTGATGAAATCTTTTCTGCAGGACGGAAGCGCAGGCCTGGGAAATTACCGGGATGTGGTGACTCAGAAAGGATTTCTGAATGCTCTGAGCAACAGTTTCCTGGTCGCTTCAGCCAGTGCGGTGCTGACCACACTGCTGGCTTTTATTCTGGCCTATGCCGTTCACTATACTAATCTGGGACGGCGGTATAAAAAGCTGATTCAGTCAGCCGCGGTACTTCCCATGCTGCTGCCCACCATTACTTACGGCTTTGCCATCATTTATTCCTTTGGAAAAGAAGGACTTTTAACACGGCTGTTTGGTCATCAGCTCTTTGACATTTACGGATTTAACGGCCTGCTTCTGGGTTACGTGATCTATACACTGCCGGTATCATTTATGCTGCTGAACAATACCATGGGATATATTGATAAAAAGTACATGGTAGTTTCCAGAATTATGAATGATTCCCCTTTCCGAACCTTTATGGTCACTGTACTTCGCCCCATGCTGGGTACCCTGGCGGCTTCCTTTATTCAGACCTTTTTTCTATGCTTTACTGATTTTGGAATTCCTGCCTCTGTGGGTGGAGAATTTCAGGTCATTGCCAGTGTCCTGTACAACGAAATGCTGGGCAGTGTGCCGGATTTCGGAAAGGGAGCCGTTGTGGCACTGGTGATGCTGATTCCTTCCATTGTCAGTATTGCGGTGCTGAAGATACTGGAAAAATATAATGTCCGCTATAATAAAATATCAGCGGTGGAACTGAAAAAGAGCAGGGTGAGGGACGGCGCTTTTGCTGTGCTGAGTGCAGCTGTCATAATCTGTGTTGTTTCCATTTTTGCCGTTATCTTTGTAGTTCCTTTTGTGGAGGACTGGCCCTATTATACCAATTTTACACTGAAACATTTTGGAGCAGTGTTTTCTGACAGAAGTCTTTACGGGGTTTATCTGAATTCGTTGATGGTAGCGCTGATTACTGCGGTGGCCGGGACACTGACTGCCTATGGCGCTGCACTGATTACAGCCAGAAGCGGATTGGGCTGCCGTCTTAAAAATATTATAGAGGGAATTGCGCTGGTGACAAATACCATTCCCGGCATGGTGCTGGGCCTGTCTTACCTCTTTGCTTTTTCCGGAAGCTTTCTGCAGAATACCTTTGCCATTCTGATCATCTGTAATATGGTTCATTTCTTTTCCACGCCATACCTGATGATGAAAAGCTCACTGGCGAAGATGAATGCTTCCTGGGAGACCACAGCGATGCTGATGGGGGACAGCTGGACAAAGACGGTGGTGCGTGTGGTAACGCCCAATGCCGTTTCTACCTTGCTGGAGGTGTTCAGCTATTACTTCGTAAATGCTATGGTAACTGTCAGCGCCGTTATTTTTCTGGCAGGGGCCAGGACTATGGTCATTACTACCAAAATCAAGGAACTGCAATATTATAATAAATTTAACGAGATATTTGTGCTGTCTCTGCTCATTCTGTTTACCAATCTGGCGGCAAGAGTCATTTTCAGGAGACTTGCCAGAAGGTCGGAAAAGAAAAGGCAGACGGTATCCTCAGGCAGCAGGAGAAAAATACCTGCAGTCATCGCAGGTATTGGGGCTGCGGCAGTGCTGGCAACAGGGGTGAGTGTATTTTCAGCGGCAGGTTCCAAGGATTTTGCCGGTGAAAAAACAGTTATCTATACCAACGCCGATGATGAAGCGGTAGAGTGTATAAAAGAGACCCTGGATGAGAGCGGATATGAAGGCCGTTACATACTTCAGACTTTTGGCACTTCTGAACTGGGAGGAAAACTTCTGGCAGAGGGAAGCGATATTGAAGCAGACGTGGTGACCATGAGTACTTTTTATGTGGAAAGTGCCCAGAAGGAACAGGATATGTTCTTGAATCTGTCCTTTGATGTGAATACATTGGATGATTTTCCTTCCTGCTGTGCACCGGTTACGGCGCAGGAGGGAACGATTATTTTCAATACTCAGCTGATGGAGGAGAATAACCTGCCGGTACCCACATCTGTCAAAGATCTGGCAGATCCGGTGTATAAAGACATGATTTCCGTGACCGATATCTCATCTTCATCCACAGCCTGGCTGCTGATACAGGCTCTCGTTTCCGAATATGGAGAAGACGGGGCCCAGGAAATACTCAGGGGAATTTATGAAAATGCCGGACCTCATATTGAAGAGTCCGGTTCTGGTCCTCTGAAGAAAGTCCGGGCCGGGGAGGTGGCCATAGGTTTCGGTCTGCGGCAGCAGGCGGTTGCCGATAAAGAAGAAGGTCTGCCCGTTGACTATGTGGATCCGGCTGAAGGAAACTTTTCCCTGACGGAGTCTGTAGCAGTGGTGGACAAAGGTAAGAAAACCAATGAAAACGCTATGGAAATCGCCCGGTGTATCGTGGAAAAAGGCAGGGAAAAGCTGATGAAGTATTATCCGGTTGCACTTTACGAGGGAGAGACTACGGATGGGGCAAACCGGTCGGCCCGCCCCAAAGTATTTGAAGAACCGCTGACGGTTGAGCTGCTGCAACGGCACCAGGAACTGTCTGAGAAATGCAAATAACTATAAAGACTAACTATTAAAAGTCAAGTCTGAAATGAATATTTTTTGAATGAATTGCGGAAACGCATTTCAGATATATTTGTACCTTGAAAATCGCATGACAAACAGAGCATCGTATACCGGTGCTCG
>JBMNRA010000068.1:0-13815 GCA_050944415.1 Ruminococcus sp. | reverse complement strand
CTCTGTCATTTGTACTCGATGTACAGGTTTCTTTTGTTTTGCCATAATAAAAGGCCCTCCTATGAATTAGATTTTATCATAGAAGAACCTTTCAGTTACATATTTACAGAAAAAGTTTCACACACTCTGTTATTTACCTTTTTTATTTAGATACTGAATATAGTCGTTTCCCCATACTTCAAGCGCAGATAGTACATTCTTGAATTTCTCTCCAACTTCACTTAAGCTGTACTCCACCTTGGGCGGAATTTGCTGATACTCCTGCCGGATAATCAGTCCCTCATTCTCAAGCGTCTTTAATTGCCGGGATAGCGTTGTGTGGGTCATTTCCTCTGGCATCCGACGCTGTAACTCATTAAACCGTACGGGGCCATCTGATAACAGATACATAATGTACATCGACCATTTTCCTGTCAAAACTTTTTGCGCGGTGACATAAGGGCATTTTCCGAACAAATTCTTTTTCTCCATGGACACGTTCCTTTCTGATACTGGTATCAATAAATATCGTACTTGTTTTTTATGTTCTACGAGATATAATTATACCAGTAATCAGAAAAAAAGCAATCTGAACTTTGAAAGGAGTTTTTACCATGAACAAAGCAACAGAATATTTAAAATCCTGCGGTACCTTCTATCTTGCTACTGACGAGGACAGCCAGCCCCATGTCCGTCCCTTCGGTGCTGTATGTGAGTTTGAGGGTAAGCTGTATATTGTCACGAACAACCAGAAAAAGGTCTACCAGCAGATGAAGAAAAACGGCAAGGTGGAGATCTGCGGGATGCACAAGGGTACCTGGATCCGTGTGGAGGGTGAAGTCAAGGAAGACACCCGCCGCGAAGCACGCGTCGCCATGATGGACGCCAACACCGCTGCCCTCAGCAGTATGTACACGGTGGATGACAACCTGATGACCGTGTTCTGCTTTGAACATGGCACGGCTACCATCTATTCCTTTACCGCCGATCCGGAAGTTATCGAGCTGTAAGGAAAGATTCAAACAGGGCAGCGGCCATGTGCCTGCTGCCCTGTTCAGTTTATAGCAGAAACATCGGAAAGGCAAAACAATGGAACAGACGATCCAGCAATTTAAGCGTGAAATTGAACAGGCGGATGCGATTTTGATTGGAGCCGGTGCGGGACTTTCTATCTCTGCCGGTTTCACCTATACGGGCAAACGCTTTGAAGAGAATTTTGCGGACTTTGAGAAAAAATACAGTTTCCACGATATGTATTCTCCCGGCTTTTACCACTTTGCAGCCCCGGAGGAAAAGTGGGCATATTGGAGCCGCCATATCTATATCAACCGTTATCAGGACCCGTCAAAGCCTGTCTATCCGGACTTGCTGAAGCAGGTGCAGGGGAAAGATTATTTTGTTCTGACAACCAATGTGGATCATTGTTTTCAGAAAGCAGGATTCATAAAACCATCAATTTCTAAACCAATTATTGATTCCCCATCCTGGAAAATTGTATCTTTTGAAAGAGACAATCCCTTCAATTTGCTAAGTTTGATCTCAAGCCTTATAATTGCATCCGTATTCTTCGAAAATCCAGCTTTCACCGCACGTTGAATATGCTCTTCTTTCGTCTCCCAGTAAGAGGCAATTTTTTTAATAACAACCTGCTGGGCCTTTAAATTCTCATTTTCTACAAGTTTATAAAGTTCTTCTCTCACCACCTGATAACCACAATTACACACTTCTGCTTTCTGTGCACTTAGTTCCTCTTTATTAAGACCAAGTATATCTGTCTTTTCATCCGGATAAAAAATGGTCGAAGGATATGAAACCTGCTTTGCATCCTCACGAACTTTCGATAACTGATTCTTGTGATTTTCAATCACCGTCTGCGGTACTTTCTGTTTTTTCTTATCCTCAATATATCGATCAACATCCTCAGCAAAAAGCTCCAGATTCTCCGCAACCATCTTACGATCTTCATAGTTTGTGATAAACTCACTAAAGAAGTCCTTTAGGTCCTTTCTCTTTTTGCTTTGAACATTAAATGACTTCTGAACATCACAAAAATGGAAATTATAGAAACTATCTCCTACATATTCCCGAACAAATGATTTCGCCATTTCTTCATTTCCATCTATCGTAGCCTTAGATGACCTTGGATCTAGTTCATCCTTTGTCTGTTCTCTGCAAAGAATTATCTCTTTATCTCCATCAACTAACCAGAGAACTACCTTGACCTTCGTTTTCGCTCCAGCATAACGATTCTTTAGAATACCATCCGTATTCATCTTCCCTAATAGGACACCATATCCGTCTTTTTCATAATTTCTTTTTGTAATTCGTTCCCCACTCTGCCATAACATCAATAATAGGACGCATGGACTCGCCTAACTCTGTCAGTGCATATTCCACACGCGGCGGCACTTCTGGGAAAACAGTACGCGATATAATTCCGTCGGCTTCCATAGAGCGCAAGCTATCAGTCAAGACCTTTTGGCTGATACCCTCTAAAGACTTTTTCAATTCGTTAAATCGCCACGGACGTTGAAGAAGATTGCGTAAAATCAATAGTTTCCATTTCCCACCAATTAACTGTACTGTTGTAGCCACAGGACATTCCGGCAATTCCTCTTTTGTCAGCATTCGGATAGCTCCTTTCCATAAGTTTCAATTTGAATGTTACATTCGATTATAGTATAACATTCCAATTTGCGCAAGAGAATGCGGCAGGTCACAAAAAGGTGACTAAGTAATAGATTTGTGCGTACTTTTTTTCTTCGCTGTCACTCGTTACAATAAAATCAAGGAACAAGAAATGTTCCGAAAACGAAATGGAGGTAATGAAAAATGGCACTTTCAAACTTAGCTGGTTGGAGTGAAAAATCTGCTGCTTGTGGTTCTGCTTGCGGTGCTGGCGATAAGCCGGAAGAAAAGCCCGCCGCTTGCGGTTCTGCTTGCGGTGCTGGCGACAAGTAAGTTATTTTTTCCACCAGCCCCCCGGCAGAATGCTTCTGCCGGGGGCAATTTCAAAACAATCCGGCTTTACCGGTTCTGATAGATATTCCATAACGAGCGAGGAAAACAAAATGAAAGAATACTTTGCCTTTCAATGGCACATTACAGACGAATGCGACCAGCGGTGCAAGCACTGTTATATTTTTTCGGAAGATACTTGCAAAAAGCTGGACGCTATGAGTTGGGAACAAATGCAGGACACGTTTTATAATTGCCTTGATTTTTGCAAGGTTTATAACCGCCTGCCGTACTTCTATATCACTGGCGGCGATCCTATTTTGCACCCGGATTTTTGGCGGCTGCTTGCCTTGCTGAAGCAATACGATATTCCTTTTACAATTCTGGGAAATCCATACCATTTGACCGATGAAGTCTGCCAAAGGCTGAAATCATATGGGTGCCAGAAATACCAACTTTCTCTGGACGGCATGAGAGAAACCCATGATTGGTTCCGTAAACCGGGTTCCTTTGACTGTACTCTTGAAAAAATAGGTTGTATCAAAAGAGCCGGTATCCGTTCTGTCATAATGACTACCGTATCTGGTGTGAACATCAAAGAAATCCCGGATATTATTGATACGGTTGTCGCTGCGGGCGCTGATGTGTTTGCATTTGCCCGCTATTGTCCAACCAGTGAAGAAAAAGACACTGGGATTGCGCCACAGGAATACCGGGAACTGCTGGACACCTGCTACAAAAAATATCAAAAGTATGAAGCCGAGGGCTGTTCCACTTATTTCAACAAGAAAGACCATCTCTGGACACTTTACGAGTATGAACAGGGAATATTCAAAATTCCAGAGGACGCACAGGACGGCATGATTTATAGCGGCTGTAACTGCGGAAACTGTCACATGACAATCTTACCCAATGGGGATATTTATGCCTGCCGCCGTGTTCAAAACAGCAAAGTCGGAAATGTGTTCCTTGACCGCCTTGCTGATATATGGGTTTGTCAAATGGAACAATACCGCGATTACGGAAAATTTGAAAAATGCTCCAAATGTGAATTGCTGGCGTATTGCCGTGGCTGTCCTGCGGTTGCCAGCGGTAGGGACGGGAATTTTTATGCGGCAGACCCGCAGTGCTGGAAAGAGATGTGATTATGAACTTATTTGAACTGATGAAATACCGGCGTTCCATTCGCAAATATGAGGATAAACAAATCCCCCGCATAGAACTTGAGAGGATTATGGAGACCGGACTCTATGCGCCTAACGCTGGCGGAGGACAACGGACAATTATCTGCGCCCTTTATAGCAAAGAGCTTTGTGAAAAAATTGGAAAATTGAATGTCGCAAAGTTTGACCGCAAAAATTTAGCCGGGTCTTATGTTTCCAGCGAACAGCCAAGTATTATTGATGACCCGACAATAAAAAGCGGTTTTTATGGCGCACCAACGGTATGTGTTATCTTTGGGCCGCAAAACTTTTTATACAGTATACCAGACGCTTACTGCTGCGCCGAAAACATGGTGCTTGCAGCAACCGAATTAGGAATTTCGTCTTGTATCGTTGCCAGAGGAGAAGAAACCTTTGACAATGAGATAGGTGCTGATTTTTTGAAGAAATGGGAAATCCCAAATCACTATGTTGCCCGCTGTTTCGTATTACTCGGTTACTGTAAAGGGGATTACCCGGAAATGAAACCCAGAAAAGAGAACCGTATGAAAATTATAGAATGAGGGGGTTGCTATATTATTGATATTGTCAATATTAGTTGACACATTTTTCTCAAGGATATCACTATCTATGCCGCCAATTCCAAAATCTCATAATACTGCCTGCGTTTTATCATAGGGGGAAGCCCGCCATTGGCAGAGCAGATCCTTCGGTTATTCCAGTAGCTGAGGAAGTATCTCCAAATGAGTACCTTTCATTCCTCTACAGTCATCTGCTTTGTGTCATAGCGGTCGTAGAGAAGTTCCGTCTTCATTCTGCCCACATACTCTCACAGCGTGCATTATCATGGCAGCGTCCTCCGGCACTGTTCACTCTGATGTGGGAGTAACGCTGAATGTCTACACCCACGCCAGCTATGACCGGGCGGCGGAGCAGATGGCGAAAATCATTGATTTCAAAGAAGTGGGAACAACGGAAAAACAGAGAAAATCAGGTTGAAACGCACCGAGTTACTACACTACTTACTACACCATTTGCCCGTGAATCTGCGTAGATTTACGAAGAATAGCGTAGGTTTTGGGCAAAACACCAAAACACAAAAATTGAAAAAAGCGCCGGAAAGCCCGTAATATCAAGGTTTGAAGGGATATAAGAGATATGATAAAAATACTTTTCGTGTGCCACGGCAGTAAATAAAAAACGAAAAAGGCAGGCTGTTAAACAGCGCTGCCTTTTCGTTTTAATGAGGGGGGAGATAGTGAGTGGTTAATCAACTATCCGATATCTATAATAACGAAAAAATGTGAGGAAGTTGTGTTTTTCTCATGAAAGAAAAGTGAATTTTCTTAAGAGAAAATAAATTCAATGAATATAACTACTGCATGGAAGGCTGTGAAAGCACGGATTTCACATGATCGATCTCCTGCTGTGTGGCCATTGTGGCCGGAACATAATAGCTGTGCTGCCGCGCTGTCTGATACAGCTTTTCCTGAGACATTTCACATTCATTGCGGAATTGTTTTAATGTCTGTTTCAGCTGAGGATTTTCAGTCTGGGTAATATAATCCTCAAAGGTACGCAGTTCTCCGTTGATACCCATTAATGCATCTACTACCATAGCTTTTTCATTCATCCGACAAATCCTCCTTTTATAAAAATTTCATCAGTTCCTGGCGGTGTTTCCAGGCTGAATCCGCAGCATTCTGGAAAAGCTGTTTTACATCGGGAGATTGGGCCTGCTCGGCATAAGTGGTCATTTTACAGTGACTTGTCTCATAACTGCCGATAAGGTGGCGAAGATTCTGAAGATCCAAAACGGAAAGCTCTGACATAAATATACCTCCTGTCTCTGTTTGATTTTACCTGATTAGTATGTCTGGTGCAGAAAAAACTATACATTATTTTTGAGTTTTGTTAAAATAATGATAAAATCGAAAGAGGAGGAATCAAGAATCAAAATGGAAACACGTGTAGAAAAGACTATTGAAAAACGTAGTAAAGGATATAACTGTGCTCAGGCTGTGGCCTGTACTTACTGCGATCTGCTGGGAATAGATGAAAAAATTATGTTTAAAATAACAGAAGGATTCGGTGCAGGTATGGGAAATATGGAAGGAACCTGCGGAGCTGTTTCCGGAGTCTGTGCCCTTGCAGGTCTGAAAAAGAGCAGCGGTAATCTGGAAAAGCCGGACAGTAAAGGTCAGACGTATAAACTGGTGCAAGAAATCATGGATGAATTTAAAGCGCAGAATGGCTCTGTTGTCTGTAAAGATCTGAAAGGAATTGAGACGGGCAGAGTGCTCCGTTCCTGCCCGGACTGCATCAGAGATGCAGCCCGTCTTGCAGAAAAGATTCTTTTTGATTAAGGAAGCAGAAGGCCGCTTACCAGCACGAAGTGGTGGGGAAGGCGGCCTTCCTCTGCCCATTCCAGATTGAAATCCAGAAGTTTTTCAATGGTAAGGCCCACGTTGCCGCCAAGAGATTCGATGGAGTAACGCATCAGATCCGGGTTGCGGCAGGAACCGCCGGTGGGTTTGGTGCAGCCGTCCTTGCACAGATGGCAGCTTCCGGCGGAAAGGCTGATACTGCCGGGGTTCAGCTTCTCAGCGCGGAACAGTTCGTCGCTGAGTTTTTTCTTTTCCGGCGGAAGTACCTGATTCAGAATATCCTGAATTTCCTGCTGAGTATATTCCCTGGAAAGCAGTTCTTCATCAAAGGTAATTTTTGTGGCAAGAAGCTGCAGAGTCTGATAGCGGTTCCAGTATTTGATGACATCAAAGTCGTAGGATGGACAGGACCAGACTCTGTCATAATTGGGACAGACCTTGCATGCTTCCAGAAATGTAGGAACATCTACAAAGTTTTCCACATATTCCGGAACGGATATAGTTGCTTCGTGACGTGTTGTCGTATACATATTAGTAACACCTCCAGATGATAAGTGATTTTGGTATCAGGAAAGATAAAGTTCCTCCTGTCTCCAGGCCATTTCCCAGAACTGGTATTCGTATTTGCTGCAGTTGATGATAATATGTTCCAGATTCTGCAGCTGTTCTTCGGAGTATCCCTCGGAGAAGCGGTCTACCAGGTCAATCATAACATCATTGCATTCCCGGAATCCCTGGCTGGTATAAGTATTGATCCAGCTGCCGTAGAAGGGATGGTTTTTGCTGCCGGGAATGGTTTCCATGTGATCGCCGATCAGTTTATAGCTCCAGGAGCAGGCCAGAACAGCAGTGGCCAGTTCTGCCATCCCCTCTTTTTGAGCAATGGAAATCATATAGTTGGTATAGGATTCATTATTCAGACACATAGGTGTCTTCTCAATCATATCCTTTGTAATTCCCAGCTGTTTCAGATAATTCTGATGCACGGCATTCTCTGTATCCAGAGTGGCTGTAATAAGACCGGAAAACAGACGCATATCTGATTCAGAAGAGGACTTTACTACTCCCATGGCAAAAACTTTTGCGTACTGCATCAGATATTTATGATCCTGAATCATGTAAAACTGAAATTTTTCTACAGGCAGGGTGCCGTCACCGATGCCGCTGACAAAGGGATGGCTGTAATAGCTCTCCCAGATTGGCAGAGCTGCTTTTAACAGTCGCTGCGATGTTTTCATTGGTTAATCCCTCTTTTCTTTAAGTCTGTTGTTATGATATCACATTTTAGGAGGGACTACTAGGAAATTTATCTGTCATGTGATAAAATTTAGTAACAGTTCAGCCATAGGACTGGACAGTTACTAAACCTGGCAATCATTCAGCGAGTGAAATGGAGTGGGAAAATGCTGCATCGTGGCGAAGTCCTCAACAATACATACGAGGTAGTGGAAGAAATTGGTCAGGGAGGCGCCGGAATCGTGTACCTGGCCTATCATCTCCGCCTGCAGAAAAAGGTGGTTATAAAGAAAATGAAAGATCATTCCGGCACAAGAATCAGTGAGCGCAGGGAGGCGGATATTTTAAAAAGTCTGCATCACAAATATCTTCCTCAGGTGTACGATTTTGTACAGACGGGTGATTCCGTATATACGGTTATGGATTATATTGAGGGGTGGGATCTTCTGAAATATATTCAGCAGGGTCAGCATTTCAATGAAAGGCAGCTGCTGATCTGGATGAGACAGCTGGCGGAAGTGCTGGAGTATCTTCACGGACAGAATCCGCCTATTGTACACAGCGATATCAAGCCCTCCAATATCATGATTACACTGGAGGGGGATGTATGTCTGATTGATTTTAACATCTCATTTGGCGACAGCGGAATGAAGGGAATTTCCGGATACAGCCAAAGGTATGCGTCTCCGGAACAGATTTATAAAAGCCAGCTGATAAAAAACGGCGGTGATCCCCGTATGGTAATTGTGGATTACCGTACAGATATTTACAGCCTGGGAGCCAGCTTTTACCATGTAATTACCGGATATCCGCCGGTGATGGACGGGATGGTGGGAAAGCCTCTGCTTTCCTGGAGCAGTCTTCCCTACAGCCGCTGGTTTTTGGGAATCATAGATAAAGCCATGCAGACGGATCCGGCCCGGCGGTATCAGAGCGCAGCGGAACTTCTGGGAGATCTTCTGAATATCCGGGAACGGGATTCTGATTACAAAAAGGTAAAGACTCAGGAAAAAATCATATATGTTTTTGGATTTCTGCTGATTCTGGCAGGGGTTATCTGCCTCTTCATGGGAAGCAGACAGATAACCCGGGAGAATTTCCAGGAAGAGTATCAGGCTCTGGAGAAAATGGCTCAGAGCGACGATTATGATGTGGTGGTTTCCACGGGTGTGGAGCTTCTGAATAACAAAAAATACGCAGAGGTGCTGGCGGATGAACAGGAGGAAAAGGGCAACATTCTGTATATCATTGCCAACTGTTATTTTGAGCAGGAAGATTACCGTCAGGCAATCCGCTTTTACAGGGAAGCCCTTTCCTGCAATGGAGATAATCCGGAATACTATCGGGATTACGGCATTGCGCTGGCGAGGCACGGCGATGTGGATGAGGCCAGCGCAGCTTTGGAATCGGCCATAGAGCAGGGCCTGGGACAGAGCCAGATTTATCTTGTCCAGGCGGAGATAGCGCTGGCTGAGAAAGATTACAGCGCTGCGGTGGATGATTTCCGGCAGGCCATTGAGGGCACGGAAAACCAGTATGACAAGTCCAGGGCCTATCTGCTCTGTGCACGGGCTTACCGCGCCATGGGAGATTATGCCGGAGAGATAGCAATTTTACAGGAGGCAGAGCAGCAGGCGGACAGCCGGTATCTTCCTTCCATTCTGCGGGCGCTGGGGGCGGCCAGTACCAGGTATGGCGCACAGGCTGCAGAAAATGAAAGCCGGGCCAGCTATCAGGAGGCTCTCAGATGCTATGAAACACTGGTTGCGCTGCCGTCTCCCAGCTTTAATGATGAGATGAATCTGGCGGTGGTTCGTCAGATTCTGGGGGATTATGGCGGAGCAAAAGATCAGCTTCTGGCTATGGCAGAGCTTTATCCGGACGATTACCGGGTTTATATGAAGCTGGCTCTGCTGGAATGTGTCATTCAGGGAACTTTGGATGAAAGTTCCAGAAATTACAGTCAGGCGGACACTTACTATCAGAGGGCGGAACAGTACTATGAAAGTGTAAGAAACAGCGGACAGAGCGATGCTGAAATGCAGGATCTGGAAAATACAATTCAGGAACTGAGAAACAAAGGATGGCTGTAAAAGAACGGGAGGAGGCGGGATAATGACTTACGGTGAAATTCTTATGGTGTGCGGTGCAGGGCTTGCGGCCCTGGGCGTATTGGTTCTGATTACAGGTGCGATAGTAATGAATGGAAGAAAAAAGCGGCTGAAGCAGAAACTGTATGACAGGTATGGTCTGTAGACTTGAAATATGTGCGGGCGGAAGCTGTCAATGCTGAATATTGCAGGATGATTCAGGAAAAGATATGCCGCAGGACTGGCATCAGATGTAATTTCGTGATACTATGATCAGAAAGTCGGAATCTATCTGCGGGGATAGATCGTTGACCTTATATCATATAACAGGCAGAAAGGGGAAGTTATGTATAAAATTATTGCGTCCTGCATCAGTCATCGCGGGAAGGTTAGGGAGATTAATGAGGATAATCTGTACTTTGACGGTAAATACCAGGAGGAAAAGCATTGGGGTCTGGAGAAAGCGGTTACCATACACAGAGATACGGGGCATTTGCTGACCTTTGGAATTTTTGACGGCATGGGAGGCGAAAAAGACGGAGAAGTGGCTTCTTATCTGGCGGCGTCTCATTTCGGGCAGGAAATCAGCAGTCTGCAGGAACAGAAAAAGTATCCCAGAGATTTCCTGGGGGAAATTCTTGAGAATCTTAATCTGCAGGTATGTGAAGAAGCCAGGCAGAGAGAGGCGCAGGGCATGGGCACAACCGCCACCATACTCTGTTTTCAGGAAGAGGAAATGACAGTGTGTAATCTGGGAGACAGTCCAGCGTTTCTTCTGAGGGATGGGGAGATGATCCCGCTTCATGAAGAACACACTAACCGTCATTTTCTGGAAGAGCAGGGTATTACCGGAAAAAGACCTTCTCTGACACAGTGCCTTGGTATTCCGCCGGAAGAGATGGAGATTCATCCATACATACACGAGGATGATTTGAAGGAAGGGGATCAGTACCTGATCTGCAGTGACGGTCTGACAGATATGGTATCCCGGGAAGAAATTACGAAAACGCTGCAGGAGCCGCTGACACCCGGCGAGTGTGTGGAAACACTGCAGGAGAAAGCGTTGGAACGAGGGGGGAAGGATAATATTACGATTATTTTATGCAGAGTTATTTGAAGACCTTCAGACGGAACTTTTTGGCGTTGAAATCTAGGTCGGATTGAGGAGTGATTTTATTATGAAGGGCAATATACAGACTTTGAATCAATATCAGAAAACTCATAAAATGGATCAGGAGACAGTGCTGCAGATGGGACTGGATATCTGCCAGTATCTGAAACGGGGAACACCCCATGGAGAAATCAAGGCATCCAGCGTACTGGTGACAGCGGACGGAAAATTTATACTGAAGGAAGAGAATCTGTACATGGAACCGGATCCGGCGGCAGATGTTTATGGGTTGGGGATGCTGATGTACAGGCTTTTAAATAAAGGAAGGCTGCCTTTTATGCCTGCTTATCCGAAGCAGGTGACACAGGAAGAAAAGGAACATGCCATCCAGAGATGCCTTTCGGGAGAGCCTCTGCCGGATCCGGCGGACGGCGGTCAGCGGATAGGGGAAGTGCTGCGGAAAGCCTGTAATGCAGACCGTCAGATGCGGTATCAGACAGCAAGAGAGCTGGAAACGGCCTTGCATACTGTATTGATGATGAAACCTGCAGCCCAAAACCGGGAGCTGGAAGAAGAGGATGAGGAAATCTCTGGAAAAAAAAGAAAAGATAAAGCGAAAAAAAAGAAAAAATCAGGTATTTCCGTACCGTCTGCACCGTCTTTTTCTCTGGCGCAGATCGGACGCCGTGGGATCTTCGTATTTTTGTCCATAATTGCTGCTGTTGCATGGATAGTGATGGAACATCAGGTGACCATATCCGGAGCGTCTGGCTTGAGACTTTATGGTTACTGTCTGGTACAGGGAATACTTCTTCTGATTTCCATGGGAGCAGGCGGTATGTTTCTGAAACTGCTGTGGGGGATTTCTTTTCTGGATCTTTTTTTCGTTGCGCTGTATGATATTATTCTGGAAGGGCTGATGAACCGATACGGGATTCCGATTCCGGGATTTTATCATCCCGGATATATAGCGGTAATCCTTCCCCTGGCAGCCGGAATTCTCTATTTCGCGGGCAGTCTGCTGCAGGGAGGATTCGGTTACGGACAGGCCAGGATGTGTACCGCTGTAATGACTGCTGTTGGAATTTTTATGCTTCTGTTGAATGTATCCGGTATAAATATCAGCTTCTTCTCCCTGGGATTATATCCGTACTGGGGAGGAATTGTGATTCTGCTGCTGGGAATACTGGCAATGGAAAATGAATGGTCCGGTTCCGGTGTTAAACTTCTCTGTTTTCTGGTTATCTGCCTGTCCATGGCAGTAATGGCGATGAATGGTTTCCGGGAACAGATAGAAGCTTTTGGTCTGAGTACGGGAGGTGCGGAAAGAGTTTTGCTGATCCTAACGATCCTCTGTTCGGCAGTTGCCTGGCTTTTGCTGGGAAGGGGACGGTATAAGAAAAGTCCGCTGTCGAATTAAGGAAATTTAATAGAATTGTAATTGTATCTTTCAAATTTGTGCGTTATGCTAATAAGGCGGGGGTCTGAAAAAGTATAGGTTAAATACAGGGTTATCAGAGGAAGAATGGTTTACAATGGATGAAAGACAAAGAAGACTTAGAATAGAGCGCATGAAGCGCGAAAAGGAAAGGCAGCTGCGCAGACGGCGAAGGCAGAAAATGATTCTGAAAAGGTGTCTGCTGGTTGCAGTCTGTGTGGCAGTGGTCTTGCTGTGCATCTCAGGCGTCTGGGCTGTTATCCGGCCCGCCTCAGGCCGGGATAATACGGATCAGACAGATCAGAGTGTGGTAGAAGTGGAAGCTGCCGGGGAGACGGAGGAAGCGGAACCGACAGCTGCGCCGACGCCTTCGGAAGGGGAAGGAGAGAGTACGGATCAGGCGGAAGATCAGACGGTGCAGGAGCAGGCCGGTTCTGATGGGTCCGCGCAGAAAGTGGCAATTAAAGAGAGCACAGCAGTGAATTATGCGGTGCCTGGCTGGCAGGTGGATGACACCGGCTGGTGGTATGCCAATGAGGACGGTACATATTACAGCAATGGCTGGCAGGAGATTGGCGGACAGAAATATTATTTTAATTCGGATGGTTATATGCAGACCGGATGGACCGCGATAGATGGCAAAGGATGCTATTTTTCCGAGGACGGTATTTATGATCCGGATAAAGAAGCCACCAAGATGGTAGCTCTTACGTTCGATGACGGGCCGGGAGAATATACAGGGGAACTGTTGGATATTCTGGAGCAGTATGATGCCAAAGCAACCTTCTTTATGCTGGGAGAAAATGTTGCATCGAAGGGAGCCGATGTGATTCCGAGAATGATCGAGCTGGGGTGCGAGCTGGGCAACCATTCCTACGATCATCCGAATCTGAAAGAGCTGGATGAATCGGGAGTCAAAGATCAATTCGACCGGGCGGATCAGGAGATATCCAAGCTGTCTGGCGGACAGATTGCCTCGGTGGCCAGAACGCCCTATGGTGCACAGGATGAGACCATTACCAGCTATATTGCAAAACCATGCATTTACTGGAGTCTGGATACTCTGGACTGGCAGACCAAGGATGTGGATTCAAATATTTCCGCAGTTATGGATAATGTGTCAGACGGAGAGATTATACTGATGCACGATATATGGCCGACGACTGTGGAGTCATGCAAGACCATAATTCCTTCATTGATTGAAGAAGGATATCAGCTGGTGACCGTCAGTGAACTCGCCAGCGCCCGAGGAATCAACATGGAAAACGGCGTCACTTATTACGATTTCTATCCGGGTGAAGATGCCACAGCGGGCGGAGCCGATGAGGCGGAAGAATAGAATAAAGAAAAGAAAGAGACTGTGAAGAAAAGTCTGTAAATAAGATTCTTCTATGATAAGAAATGGGTGAAAGGCTTGAATGCAGAGCTTTTCACCCTTGTTTTATATATACCA
>JBMNRA010000067.1:0-14148 GCA_050944415.1 Ruminococcus sp. | reverse complement strand
AAAGTATCTTGACGCTATCAACAGTTATAATGCACCTTGCATTTTATAATAAGAAGTGTTACAATAAACAGGAATTATCAATAATTACTAATCGTAGAGTGGGCTTGAAAGAGCCCGCTCTTTTATATGGCGAAAATCAGAAGAGGAAAGGCAGGGATGATGATGAGCAAAAAAGAGCTTTATGAGCAGAAAGCCTGCTCTATGCTGGAGCCGGTTGTACAGGAGCAGGGATTTGAGCTGGTAGATGTGGAATATGTCAAAGAAGGCGGAAGCTGGTATCTGAGAGCCTACATTGACAAGGAAGGCGGCATTACCATTGATGACTGTGAAATTGTCAGCCGTGCCTTCAGTGATCTGCTGGATAAAGACGATTTTATAGAGGATTCCTATATTCTGGAAGTAAGTTCTCCGGGGCTGGGAAGACCTCTGAAAAAAGAAAAGGATTACGCAAGGAGCATCGGGAAAAAACTGGAAATCAGAACTTACCGTGCAGTGGATGGGAAAAAAGAATTTTACGGCATACTGACTGCATATGATAGTAGCAGTGTGACTGTAAAAGAAGAAGACGGCAAAGAGAAAACCTTTCAGAAAGATGAAATTGCATTAATACGTCTTGCATTTGATTTTTAAATTTTTAGGAGGAAAAGAGGAAAATGAACACAGAGTTACTGGAAGCGTTGAATATTCTGGAACAGGAAAAAAATATCAGCAAGGACACTCTGCTGGAGGCTATTGAACAGTCTCTGATTCAGGCATGTAAAAACCATTTTGGCAAAGCGGACAATGTGAAGGTAAATATTAACCCTGAAACCTGTGATTTCGGAGTGTATGCGGAGAAAACCGTAGTGGAGAATGTTCAGGATCCTGTGATGGAGATCAGTCTGGCAAATGCCAAGATGATTGATTCAAAGTATGATCTGGGCGATGTGGTAAATGTGGAAATCAAATCCAGAGAATTCGGAAGAATTGCCACTCAGAACGCCAAGAATGTGATTCTGCAGAAGATTCGGGAAGAAGAAAGAAAAGTACTCTACAATGAATACTTTGAGAAAGAAAAAGATGTGGTTACAGGAATTGTACAGAGGAACCTTGGGAAAAACATCAGTGTGAACCTGGGCAAAGTGGACGCCATTCTCAATGAATCAGAGCAGGTAAAAACGGAACATTTCCGTCCGACGGAGCGTATCAAGGTATACGTATTGGAGGTAAAGGATACGCCGAAGGGACCGAAGATCCAGGTGTCAAGAACTCATCCGGAACTGGTAAAACGGCTGTTTGAATCTGAGGTAACAGAAGTGAGGGACGGGATTGTTGAGATTAAAAGCATTGCCAGAGAAGCTGGTTCCCGTACGAAGATTGCTGTCTGGTCCAATGATCCGGATGTGGATCCGGTGGGAGCCTGCGTAGGTATGAACGGGGCCAGGGTTAATGCTATTGTGGAAGAGCTGAGAGGTGAAAAAATAGATATCATTAACTGGGATGAAAATCCGGCATTTTTAATTGAAAATGCCTTAAGTCCTGCAAAGGTCATTTCCGTTATGGCTGATCCCGATGAAAAAGCGGCCAAGGTAATCGTACCGGATTATCAGCTGTCTCTTGCCATTGGAAAAGAAGGTCAGAACGCCAGACTGGCGGCCAGGCTGACCGGATTCAAGATTGATATCAAAAGCGAGACCCAGGCCAGAGAAGCCGGAGACTTTGATATTTTTGAAGAAGAATACGATGACGAGTATGCAGAGGATGATTATACGGAAGAGGATGAATACGCAGACGGCGAATATGTAGAAGAAGACGGAGAGCGTGAGTACGAAGAAGATGGTGAAGAAAATGAAAATTCCGATGCGCAGATGCACGGGATGCCAGGAGATGAAGAATAAAAAAGAAATGATTCGCGTCCTGAAAACACCGGAAGGTGAAATTGTGCTGGATGCGACAGGCAGAAAAAACGGCAGGGGAGCATATCTTTGTGTTTCCAGGGACTGCCTGGCAAAGGCTGTAAAAAACAAAGGTCTGGAACGTTCTCTGAAGGCAGAGATACCTGAGAGCGTTTATGAGACACTGGAGAAGGAGCTGGATGATATTGAACGAACGTAAAGTTCTGTCTCTGATCGGTCTGGCAGCAAAGGCGGGCAAAGTGGCCAGCGGTGAGTTTTCCACGGAAAAAGCTGTGAAAACGGGGAAAGCCTGTCTTGTAATCGTTGCCGGAGAAGCTTCAGATAATACGAAAAAAAAATTTCAGAATATGTGCATCTATTACAAAGTACCCTGTTATTTTTTCGGAGAAAAGATCAGCCTGGGAAAAGCGATTGGAAAAGAATTCAGAGCGTCCCTTGCTGTCCTGGATGATAATCTGGGAAAGGCTGTTGAAGAACAATTGTTAAAGGTGGCTGAGCAGAAAAGTTAGGCAGAAAGGTCAGGTGGTAGAATGCCAGGAATCAGAGTGCATGAAATTGCCAGAGAAATAGGAAAAAGCAACAAAGAGGTTATTACGTTTTTGAAAGATCACGGGATCGAAGTCAAAAGCCATATGAGCTCTTTGAAAGAAGCGGAGGAGAAGTTATTGAGAGATACATTTGACAAAGACAAAGAGATGAAAAACGAGAAAAAGGAGGAGACGAGAGGAGAGGCAAGACCACGGAAAAAATCCAATATTATTCAGGTGTTCCGGCCTCAGAATGCAACTACGCCGGAAGGAAAGAATTACGGTAAAGCGAGACGTTCCGATTCCAGACAGGGGAACGGGAAACCGACTGCTCAGGGCGGAAAAACGTCACAGCGCCCCCAGCGCCAGTCCCAGGGAAATGCAGCTGCAAAATCTGCGGCCGGCAGCGCTCCGGCAAAACAGACACAGGGGACGGGAAAGCCTGCAGCCTCTCATACAAAGCAGAATCAGGGCGGTGAAAATACAGGGCGTCCGGCAGGAAATCAGAATCAGAGACCTCAGAGAAATGAAGGGAACAGGAGATTTCAGGGCGACAGAGACAGGGATAAAGACAGAGAAAGAGACGGGAAGGATTTCAGAAAAGGAGGAGATAACCGCAGATCAGCCGGAAGAAAACCTCAGAATGATGCGGTAGATACTTCCATGATGCAGAAGCCTTCCAGAGATATGAGAAAAGACAAGGAGAAGGAAAAGGAAAAAGAAAAGGAGAAAGCAAAGGATAAATTCGGAGGAGAACGCCAGAAGGGCGGAAGACGCCCCAATCAGGGATTCCGTCAGCAGTCCAGGCTTCCCAAAGCTCTGCAGAAACCGGTTCATCAGCATAAGGAGGAAAAGAAGCCGGAAGTAAAAGAAATCGTACTTCCGGAGAAACTGACGATCCGGGAACTGGCGGAAAAAATGAAGATGCAGCCTTCTGTAATTGTGAAGAAGCTTTTCATGGAAGGTATTATGGTTACAGTGAATCATGAGATCGATTTTGAGAAAGCTCAGGAAATTGCACTGGAATACGATATCATTGCTGAACCGGAAGAGAAAGTTGATGTTATCGAAGAACTCCTGAAAGAAGAAGAGGAAGATGAAAGCACGCTGGTGCCGAGACCGCCGGTTGTCTGCGTTATGGGACACGTAGACCATGGAAAAACTTCTCTTCTGGATGCAATCCGAAACACCCATGTGACAGACCGGGAAGCCGGAGGAATCACACAGCATATCGGCGCTTATATGGTAAATGTCAACGGTCAGAAAATTACATTTCTGGATACTCCCGGCCATGAAGCTTTTACAGCCATGCGTATGCGTGGAGCCAATGCGACAGATATAGCCATTCTGGTGGTAGCAGCGGATGATGGAGTTATGCCTCAGACTGTGGAGGCTATCAATCATGCAAAAGCAGCAGGTGTGGAGATTATCGTGGCCATTAACAAGATAGATAAGCCCAATGCCAATGTGGAGAGGGTAAAGCAGGAGCTGTCGGAATATGAACTGATTCCTGAGGACTGGGGTGGAAGTACAATTTTTGTTCCCGTGTCTGCTCATACCCATGAAGGAATTGATGAGCTGCTGGAAATGATTCTTCTTACGGCGGAAGTCTGCGAGCTGAAAGCCAACCCCAAGAGGCGGGCAAGAGGACTGGTGATTGAGGCAAAACTGGACAAAGGAAAAGGTCCCGTTGCGACGATCCTGGTTCAGAAAGGAACCCTCCATGTGGGAGATTTTATCGCTGCCGGCGCATGTTCCGGTAAAGTCCGGGCAATGATGGATGATAAGGGACGCCGTGTAAAAGAAGCAGGACCGTCCACGCCTGTGGAAATCCTGGGATTAAGCGATGTGCCCAATGCCGGAGAAGTTCTGGTGGCTACAGAAAACGATAAAGAAGCGAAGAATTTTGCGGCTACTTTTGTGTCAGAAAACAGAAACCGTCTTCTGGAGGATACGAAGACTAAGATGTCGCTGGATGATCTGTTTAATCAGATTCAGGAGGGCAATCTGAAAGAACTGGGTATTGTGGTGAAAGCCGATGTTCAGGGATCCGTGGAAGCGGTGAAACAGAGTCTGGTTAAGCTGTCCAATGATGAGGTTGTGGTGAAAATTGTTCATGGCGGAGTAGGCGCCATCAATGAGTCGGATGTTACTCTGGCTTCCGCATCCAATGCAATCATCATAGGATTTAACGTACGGCCTGATGCCACTGCAAAAGCAATCGCAGAACAGGAAGGTGTGGATATCCGGCTTTACAAGGTTATCTATCAGGCCATCGAAGATGTGGAAGCAGCTATGAAAGGTCTGCTGGATCCCGTATATGAAGAAAAAGTAATTGGACACGGCGAGGTGCGTCAGATATTCAAAGCATCCGGTGTTGGAAACATTGCAGGAAGCTATGTACTGGACGGCGTATTCCAGAGAGGCTGCAAGGTACGAATCAGCAGAGAAGGAAAGCAGCTGTTTGACGGAGGCCTGGCCTCACTGAAACGGTTTAAAGATGACGTAAAAGAAGTAAAGGCCGGATATGAATGCGGTCTGGTATTCGAGGGATTTAATGACATTCAGGAATTAGACCAGGTTGAGGCCTATATCATGGTGGAAGTTCCAAGATAGTCAGGGAAGCTTCCCCGGTGAGAGAGGGAAATATGAGAAAAAACAGTATTAAAAATACCCGTATTAACGGTGAGGTGCAGAGAGAACTCAGTCTGATTATTCAGAAAGAAATCAAGGATCCGCGGATTCATATGATGACATCGGTGACGGGGGCTGAAGTTGCGCCGGATTTGAAAACCTGCAAGGCGTATATCAGTGTTCTGGGAAGTGACAAAGAAAAAGAGGATACACTGGCGGGATTGCGGAGCGCAGAGGGTTATATCCGACGGCTGCTGGCCAAAAATCTGAATCTGCGCAATACGCCCGCCATCACTTTCCGACTGGATACATCCATAGAGTATGGTGTGGAAATGTCGAAGAAAATCGCTGATCTGGACACTGGAAAATCTGAGGAAAAAGAAGATGAAGAAACTTGATGATATTCTGAAAGGGAGAAAAACTGCAGCTATAGCCGGCCATGTGAATCCGGACGGCGACTGTGTGGGATCCTGCATGGCGGTGTATCAATATATAAGGGATAATTACAGTCAGATTCATGCGGATGTATATCTGGAAGAGATGCGTCCCGTATTCGGACATCTGGAACATTTGGAAGTGATAAAACATGAGCCGTCACCGGGGAAAAAATATGATCTGCTGATCCTTCTGGACGTCAGCAGCCGGGATCGAATCGGCGTGGCGGAAGAGTATTTTGAGACGGCAGAACAGACAGTCTGCATTGACCATCATATTACCAATCACGGTCTGGCGGATGTCAATCATATCGTGCCGGAGGCAAGTTCCACCTGTGAGGTGCTTTTTGATCTGATGAAGAAAAAGCGTATTTCCCGGGCGGCAGCCAGCGCCCTGTATACGGGAATCGTTCATGACAGCGGCGTCTTTCAGTATTCCAATACTTCCTCCAGAACAATGAAAATTGCCGGCTGGCTGATTAATCAGGACATTCCTTTTACAAAGATCATAGAAGATTCTTTTTATAAAAAAACTTATAATCAAAACCGGATTATGGGTCATGTTCTGGTTAACAGCAGACTGTATCTGGAAGGACGATGCATCGGTGCGGCAGTGGACAGAAAATGCATGGAAAAGTTTCAGGTTGAACCCAGAGATCTGGACGGCATTGTAAGCCAGTTGAGACTGACGGAAGGCGTGGAGGCGGCTGCTTTTCTGTACGCCCTGGAGGAAGACCGGTATAAGGTCAGCATGCGCTCCAACGGCAAAACAGATGTCAGCGCCATAGCCGTGGCATTTGGCGGAGGCGGCCACTGTATGGCAGCGGGGTGTACCATGGAAGGAGATCCGGAAAGTATTATGGAAAAAATAGTGGATGCTGTGAAGCAGCAGCTGGATTAAAAAGGTTTGATTATGAACGGAATCATAAATGTCTATAAAGAAGCGGGATATACTTCTCATGATGTGGTGGCGAAACTGCGCGGCATACTGAAGCAGAAAAAGATCGGGCATACAGGAACACTGGATCCTGATGCCACGGGAGTGCTGCCGGTATGTCTGGGCAAGGCCACCAAAGTATGTAACCTGCTTGCTGATGAAAAAAAAACTTATGAAGCCGTGCTGAGACTGGGAATCACTACCGATACCCAGGATCTGAGCGGGACTGTGATAAGGGAGGCGAAGGTGAATGTTTCCGGTGAGGAGACGGCCTCCTGCATAGAATCATTTCTGGGAGAGCAGATGCAGATTCCTCCCATGTATTCGGCCCTGAAGGTAAATGGCAGGAAACTGTACGAATTGGCACGGGAGGGGAAAACTGTGGAGCGTAAAGCACGGCCGGTTCATTTTTTCAGTATTGAGATTCTGGAGATAAATCTTCCGCGGGTGCGGTTTCTTGTGACCTGCTCCAAGGGCACATACATAAGAACCCTTTGCCATGACATCGGGGAGAAGCTGGGATGCGGCGGATGCATGGAGTCGCTGGAACGGACAAAAGTGGGACGTTTTGAACGTCAGGACAGCTGGAGGCTGACGGATATTGAAGCAAAAATGCGCGCCGGAGAAATTGAAGACTGTATCCTGCCTGTGGACAGAATGTTCGAAGATCTGCCGGCCATTACCGTGCAGGGAAAGATACAGCAGCGCGTCTATAATGGAAACGTTTTTCACGGCAGATATCTGTCCTGTGACGACGTAAGCCGGAAAGACGGGCAGCAGGTTCGTATCTATGACAGCCAGGGCGGATTCGTAGGTCTGTATCAGTACAGGAAAGAGGCGGATGAATTTTGCCCTGTAAAAATGTTCAGAGACGGGGGCGGCAGATCATGAGATATATCACTAATACACTGGACTTTATGCTGCAGAAGCGCAGCATTATAACTTTGGGAAAATTTGACGGGCTTCACAGAGGGCACAGGAAGCTGGTGGACCGTATCAATGCGTTAAAAAAACCGGGATTTGAGACAGTAATTTTTACCTTTGACGTATCGCCGGTCATGCGGCTTTCAGATCCTTCTTTTAAAATGATTCTGACCAATGAAGAGAGACTGCATCTGGCAAACCGGATGGGTGTGGACTGTCTGGTGGAATGTCCCTTTGTGCCTGAAATCATGCATATGGATGCGAAGGATTTTGTCCGGGAAATTCTGGTAAATCAGATGAAAGCGGCGCACCTGGCTGTGGGACCTGATTTTCATTTCGGCCATAAGAGAGGAGGCACGCCCGGCCTTCTGAAAGAAATGGGGCGCCAGTACGGTTTTCAGGTGGATATTCTGGATAAAGTAATGGACGGCAGCCGGGAAATCAGCAGTACCTATATCAGGGAAGAGATTATGAAAGGAAATCTTCAGAAAGCCAATGAACTTCTGGGATATCCCTTTTTTGTAGAGGGTGAAATTGTTCACGGGAGACATCTGGGTCATACCATAGGAATCCCTACGATAAATCAGAGACCGTCTCTTCATAAGCTGCTGCCGCCTTTTGGCGTCTATGCATCTGTCACCGAGATTGACGGGGAACCTTATTTTGGCATCAGCAATATCGGAGTGAAACCGACAGTGGGCGACAGCCGGCCGGGAGTGGAGACTTATCTTTTTGATGTGGACAGGCAGCTGTATGGAAAGCAGGCCCATGTCCGGCTGTATTATTTTATCCGGCCCGAATATAAATTTCCGTCAGTCGTTCAGCTGCAGCATCAGATAAAAAAGGATGAAGAGACTTGCAGAAAATTCTTCCGGGATACTTTTTCGGGAAGTTTGAACCCATGAAAAAAGTATTTACATCCGGATTAGGTTGTGTTATACTAGCTAAGTATGAAAATCAAAGAACCCGGATTCAGAGGCAGGAATCTCCAACCGTCTCTTAATTTGAGGTGATAAATGAAAATCAGGAGGAAAAATAATGATTTCAAAAGAAAAAAAACAGGCAATCATTAACGAATATGCACGTACGGAAGGCGATACAGGTTCACCGGAAGTACAGGTTGCGATTCTGACAGCAAGAATTCAGGAGCTGACAGAGCATCTGAAAGAGCACCACAAAGATCATCATTCCAGACGTGGTCTGCTGAAAATGGTTGGTCAGAGACGTGGACTTCTGGATTATCTGAAGAAAAATGATATTGAAAGATACCGTGCTTTGATTGAAAAACTGGGAATCAGAAAATAATGATAGTAAGGGGGCGGATTTTTCCGCCCTATTTCTATAAAAAACAATGAATGACATCATGGTCCTTAAGATTCCGAGACTACTGAAAAGGGCATTGGGGCGAGAAAGTGCTTTTTTCAGTTGTTTCGGGCAGGGCCTGTCAGAAAGAAAAGGAGAACACAGATGTATAAAAGTTATTCGATGGAGCTGGCAGGAAGAACACTGACAGTAGATATTGACAGAGTAGCAAAACAGGCCAATGGCGCCGCATTCATGCATTACGGCGATACCGTAGTGCTTTCTACGGCTACTGCATCCGAAAAACCGAGAGAAGGAATTGACTTTTTCCCTCTCAGCGTAGAATATGAAGAGAAACAGTACGCAGTGGGAAAGATTCCCGGAGGTTTCAATAAAAGAGAGGGAAAAGCCAGTGAGCATGCGATTCTGACGTCCCGTGTGATTGACCGACCCATGCGGCCGCTGTTTCCGAAGGATTACAGAAATGACGTTACTATCTGCAATATGGTAATGTCTGTGGATCCGGAATGCAATCCGGAAATTCCGGCTATGCTGGGATCTTCCATTGCCACATGCATTTCGGATATTCCCTTTGACGGCCCCTGCGCAGCGACTCAGGTGGGAATGATCGATGGAGAATTTATCATTAATCCGTCACTGGGCCAGAAAGAGGTTTCCGATCTTCAGCTTACTGTGGCATCTACAAGAGAAAAGGTAATTATGATCGAAGCCGGAGCCAATGAAGTTCCGGAAGATAAAATGCTGGAAGCAATTTTTAAAGCCCATGAGGTAAATCAGGAGATCATCCGTTTTATTGATAAGATTGTGGCTGAATGCGGAAAAGAAAAACACAGTTATGAAAGCTGTGCCGTTCCGGAAGAACTGTTTGCGGCTATGAAGGAGATTGTCACTCCGGAAGAGATGGAAGAGGCTGTATTTACTGACGAAAAACAGGTAAGAGAGGAAAATATCCGTCAGATTAAGGAAAAGCTTCAGGAAGCTTTTGCTGAAAATGAAGAATGGCTGGCTGTGCTGGATGAAGCAGTTTATCAGTACCAGAAAAAGACAGTGCGGAAGATGATTCTGCAGGATAAAAAACGTCCCGATGGCCGTGCTATTAAGGAAATCCGTCCGCTGGCTGCAGAGATTGATCTGATCCCCCGCGTGCATGGATCCGCCATGTTCACCCGTGGACAGACACAGATCTGTACCGTAACTACGCTGGCGCCGTTATCCGAGTCCCAGAAGCTGGATGGACTGGATGAATATGAGACTTCAAAACGCTATATGCATCATTATAATTTCCCGTCTTATTCGGTGGGTGAAACGAAGCCTTCCAGAGGTCCGGGACGCCGGGAGATCGGACATGGCGCTCTTGCAGAACGCGCACTGGTTCCGGTGCTTCCCTCTGAAGCAGAGTTTCCATATGCCATCCGAACCGTTTCAGAAACCTTTGAATCCAACGGTTCCACTTCACAGGCCAGTATCTGTGCATCTTCCATGTCTCTGATGGCAGCGGGAGTGCCGATTAAGAAACCTGTAGCAGGAATCTCAGCCGGTCTTGTGACAGGGGATACGGATGATGATTATATAGTTCTGACAGATATCCAGGGACTGGAAGACTTCTTTGGTGATATGGACTTTAAAGTGGCCGGAACTCACGATGGAATTACGGCTATTCAGATGGATATTAAAATCCACGGCCTTACCCGTCCTATTATTGAGGAAGCTATTGCAAGAACGAAAGAGGCAAGGGAGTATATTCTTACAGAGATTATGGAACCCTGTATCGCGAAGCCAAGGGAAAGTGTGGGACCCTACGCTCCGAAGATTGTTCAGATCATGATTGATCCGGCCAAAATCGGCGATGTGGTTGGTCAGAGAGGAAAGACCATCAATGCCATCATCGAGGAGACAGGTGTGAAGATTGATATCACGGACGACGGCGCTGTTTCCATCTGCGGCGTGGAAAAAGCCGGAATGGATAAGGCGGTTCAGTATATCAAAACCATTGTGACGGACTTTGAGGAAGGACAGATTTTCACCGGTAAGGTGGTTAATATCAAAGAGTTCGGAGCATTTCTGGAGTTCGCTCCCGGAAAAGAGGGAATGGTTCACATTTCCAAAATCGCCAAGGAGAGAATCAAGCGGGTAGAAGATGTGCTGACTCTGGGCGATATTGTCAAAGTTGTATGCCTTGGAAAAGACAAGATGGGAAGAGTGAGCTTCAGCATCAAGGATGTTCCTGAGGATCAGAAATAACAATAATAAAATAAAAACGGGGAGATTGCAAAACGCGATTTCCCTTTTTTTAACGGTTGGTTTGAGAAAGGAAGAATTCATGCGTTATCATAATATTACGAAAGATGATATGTTGAACGGAGACGGGCTGCGTGTGGTTTTGTGGGTGGCGGGATGTTCTCACTGCTGCCGGGAATGTCAGAATCCTCAGACCTGGGATCCCAACGGGGGTATTCCTTTTGATCAGGCGGCAAAAGAGGAACTGTTCGAACAGCTGGAAAAAACCTACGTATCCGGAGTTACTTTCAGCGGAGGAGATCCCCTTCATAAGAATAATATTACGGAAGTGACCAGACTGGCTAAAGAAATAAAGGAAAAATTCCCGAAAAAAACCATCTGGCTGTATACCGGTTCTCTCTGGGAGAATGTGGAGCGGGAAGAAATCGCCCGGTATCTGGATGTCTGCGTGGACGGAGAGTTTATCGTTGAACAGAAAGATACCTCGCTGAAGTGGAAGGGCAGTTCCAATCAGAGGGTAATCGATGTAAAAAAGACACTGGAGACGGGAGAGATCGTGCTTCATACGACAGATTAAAGGAGAAAATGAAATGAACAGAATCGCCAGATTTTCTAAAGTAAGCGAAAAACAGTTTGTGGAGGGATGGATGGATACATTTCCGGCAGATTCCAGGGAACGGGCAAAAGAGATTTACCGAGAGATCAGACTGCCCAGAAGAGCAACGGCGGGAAGCGCCGGATATGATTTTTTCAGTCCTCTGTCCTTTTCACTGAAGCCGGGCGAAACCATCAAAATTCCGACGGGGATCAGAGTCAGTATGCGGGAAGACTGGGTTCTCATGCTGTATCCCAGAAGCGGACAGGGGTTCAAGTATCGCCTGCAGCTGAACAATACGGTGGGTGTGATTGACAGCGACTACTATTACTCTGACAATGAGGGACACATTTTTTCGAAGATTACCAATGATTCCAATGAGGGAAAAGAGATATCAATTGAAGCAGGCACAGGATTCATGCAGGGAATTTTCATGCAGTACGGTATTACGGAAGATGATGAGGCAACGGAAGCCAGAAACGGAGGCTTCGGGAGTACAGATTAATTAACGGAAAAAACAGGAACCGGTGATGAAACGAGACCGTTTCAAGTTTTGTGTAAATTCAAAAAACTGATATAAGATATGTCATTAGTTACTCTGGGCAGAGCCGATTTTTTGAGGTTCTGCCCTTGCTTGTATTATAATGCGGTTTCCGGACATGTCAAGCAGGGCTAGCCCAGCCAGCCCTGCCAGGTCAGAAACAGCTTATAATCCTGATAATCGTTCTTCGAAAAATATCTCCAGTTGCGAATGGATCTGCCCCCAATCCTGTCGGTGTCCGGTCCATTTTTTCGTGATATCCATCATGGCCAGATACAGCATTTTTAGAAGACTGTCATCAGAAGGAAATACCGTTTTAGATTTGGTGACCTTTCGGAGCTGACGGTTAAATCCCTCGATGGCATTCGTGGTATAGATCAAGCGGCGGACCGCTTCGGGATACTTGAAATACGTTGAAAGATTCGCCCAGTTGTCTTTCCAGGATTTCGCTATTTTCGGGTATTTTTCGCTCCATTTTTCATCAAAGCTGTCCAGTTCCGCTAATGCGATTTCTTCTGTCGGGGCTGCATATACACGCTTCAGATCAGCCATCAGCGGCTTGAGTTCCTTGTAGGAAACAAACTTTGTTGTGTTCCGGATCTGATGTATGATACACTGCTGGATCTCGGTATCCGGGAAAACAGCCTCAATTGCCTGAGGAAAGCCTGTCAGTCCGTCTACACATGCAATCAGGATATCTTCCACGCCGCGGTTCTTCAGACCGTTTAGGAGCGAAAGCCAGAACTTTGCGCTTTCGTTTTGCCCGACATACATGCCGAGCACGTCTTTGTGACCTTCCATATCGATCCCTATAGCGATATAAACAGCACGTTTTACAATCCGGCCTTCATTGCGCACATGGTAATGGATGGCATCCATAAAAACAACCGCATAGATTTCTTCCAAGGGTCTTTCCTGCCATTCTTTTACGATGGGAAGGATCTTATCTGTGATCCGGCTAATAGTGCTATCAGAAATCTCAATGTCGTACAATTCACGCATGTGGCTTTCGATATCATTCGTGGTCATTCCCTTGGCATACATGGAGATGATCTTTTCCTCCATATCCTGAGTAACGGTATTCTGATACTTTTTGACGATCTGGGGTTCAAACTCGCCTTTCCTGTCCCTGGGAATGTCAATTTCCATGTCACCATAGCTGGTATGCATGGTCTTCTGAGAGTGCCCGTTTCTGGAATTATCGGTTTCCTTATTACGGTAATCATACTTGGAATAGCCTAATTCTTCATCCATCTCCTGGTCCAGAGCGCCTTCCAGGATGATGGACATCATATCCCGCATAATGGAGTTGACATCGGTTCCATCCTTGACCTTTACATTGTTCTCTTTCAGATAGTTGCTCATCATTTCCCGAAGAGCTGCTTTTTGTGGGGTATCCTTTTTTCTTGCCATAAAATAAACCTCCAAACTGGTAAGTCTATCTTACATCAGTTTGAAGGTTTACACAAACTTTGGGATACTCCCGATGAAACTGCCGGTTCCTGTTTTAAATCGCTTAATTTGGGGAAATTCCCTTACAGACTTTCCCCGTCTACTATTTCATCATACTCCGCTTTGTCCAGCAGCTCATCGAAAGCATCGGCTGCGGCTTCGTATTCATCATCGTCTGTGATATTGTCAAGAGAAGGCTGACCGTCTTCTCCTTCCTCGTAGCGGTACAGATAGACTTCGCCGTCTGTATTCTGGCCATTTTCATCCAGCGGCAGAAGCGCAATATAATGTTTGTTATCAGCAGGGAAAATGGTGAGAATGGCACATTCGATGGTTGTATCGTCGTCCAGTGTCAGTGTAACGGTTGCGTCCCCAGGCTGAAAAGGAGTTCCGCAGTCAGAACCGCAGCAGTCACAGTTGCCGCTGCAGATATTATCTTTTGAATTTTCCATAATGAATTACCTCTTCCTTTCTTGTGTTACTAAAATTTACTTTACCAGATGCGGGACATAAAAGCAACAAATTTCATCATTATGATAGCGTCAAGATACTTTAAGTTGAAAAAATATAGAAGTATCCCTTTGCGTTTCATCATTTATATATTTCCTAGGTGTGCATTAAACCAGATTACCTTCTTAGCTGTATATC
>JBMNRA010000066.1:0-14784 GCA_050944415.1 Ruminococcus sp. | reverse complement strand
AGGCGTAGATACATGCCTAATTTATGTAAGCAATAAAAGGGGCGACTTGACTTTCGAATATCTCATTAATTTTATTAAAAGTTATCATCTGCATTTCTGCACCGGTTCACTATCGTTAAAGGGGTGGCGTGTTCATCGTTAAGGGGGTATCCGGTGCATCGTTACATTGTATCAATTTCGGTATGGCAACGGATCCCATATGAAGTACCGGCGGGATATCTGCCAGTTCGCAGACTCTCTTCAAGCCGGCGCCGCAGAGTTCTTTCGCCTCTTTGTCCATCAGACCGGCTCTGGCAGCAGCCTGAGCGGAACATCCGGAAAGCACCAGGATAATATCATTGGCAATCAGTTTTTTCATCAGTCCGATATGAGCGGAGTCCGGACGTACTCTCGGGTTATTGCATCCTACCATGGCTACCGCGCCGCGGATAACGCCGGAAGTGATGCATTCAATCAATGGTTTCGTTGTTCCCGTTACGTCTACCTGGGTATTGGTAACACCGTCCAGCGTCTTGACGATAGCTTCCACAGAATAGCCTACGGTTGCTTTCTGTTTCAGATCCGGAATATGTACCAGTTCTTTCTTTCTGTTTACGAAGTTTTCCACAGCCGTGCGGACGATTTTCTTGGCGTTCTCTCCTGCTGTCTCCGCGTCAAACCGGATAAAATCAGAGTCCGGCATCTGTGCGATGGGAGATGTGGTGATAAATTTTGTATGGAAGCATTTGGACAGCGGGCCAAGAGCCGGGAAAATACACTGCACGTCCACAACAATGGCCTCGCAGGCTCCTGTCAATACCACGTTCTCCTGCTGCAGGAAGTTTCCGGCCATGGGAATTCCCCTTCTCATGGCAACCTCATTGGAAGTACAGCAGACGCCTGCCACGTTGATGCCTTTTGCTCCTACAGATTTCGCCAGTTCCAGCATCTCCGGGTCTTCCGCATATTCACAGATCATTTCTGAAAGGCTGGGATCATGGCCGTGAACGATAATGTTGACACATTCTTCTTTCATAACGCCCAGGTTGGCTTCCGTATCTACCGGTTTGGGCGTACCGAACATGACATCTGAAAATTCCGTACCGCACATGGATCCACCCCAGCCGTCGGACATACCGGAACGAAGAGACTGGCGTACTAAAGCCTCCGGCTTGCTGGAATTTCCCATATGAGTCATATGCATGGCAGTGGAAACCTCACGGTCAATAGCTCTCGGCTCGATTTCCGCGTCATGCCACAGTTTCTGTGTATGCTCCGGCGCACGTTTCAGCCACCGCTGTACGCCGTGGGGTTTTCCGTATTCCAGCAGAGCCAGCTCCGCCATCTCATGGGCAAGATCATAGATATCTTTACCTTCTGTTTCCACACCCCATTCCTTGGCAATACGGATCAGTTTCTCCGGATCTTTTAC
Source organism: Ruminococcus sp. (assembly GCA_050944415.1). Lineage (GTDB taxonomy): Bacteria > Bacillota > Clostridia > Lachnospirales > Lachnospiraceae > Ruminococcus_G. Next base: position 13,373 of record JBMNRA010000066.1, on the reverse strand, counting down.
TTTATAATTTCCATCCGGCGCCACGTGTGTCAGAGTATGACAGATCTCACGTCCGTGATCTGAATGGGTGGCAGCTCCGCCTGCCACAAAACGCAGAAAGTTCCTTCCCGCAATACCATGAGCGTCACATCCACAGATCCCTCTGGGCGCTTTCGGTGTAATCCTGCAGGGTCCCATGGAACAGATACGGCAGCAGATTCCCTGCTCTCCGAACTTACAGTGGGGAGTCTGATTTTTCACGCGGAACTGCCATGCGTCTGCGCCAACTTTCGCTCCCGTTTCCAGGAGTCTCTCTGTTGCTGCTTCAAATTCTTCGATTGATGTCAGCTTAAATTCACTCATTCCGTTTCCTCCTATGGTCTCTATGATTATGATACAATTATAACAATCCCCGGGCTCTGACACCTATCAATAATTCATTACCCCCCAGCAACCTTTTATTGATACCAGGGTCAAAAAGTCGGAAAGTGACTGAGAGTTTACTCTCGGGCAATTGAACGACTTTGGAACCCGCCGCAATATGAGGATGCAGCGGGGGAGGGGCCCCGCGTAATCCGAGGATTCGGCGGCGAATTGTGGGAGCCCTCCGGGCGGAACAATTCGTCTGGTATTTTTTCCCTCACTCAGGGTCAAAAAGTCGGAAAGTGACTGAGAGTTTGCTTCAAATAACATTCTGCTCCCTCTACACCGAAGGATTTTTGTCCCTTTACAGGGCTTACGCAACGATGCTACAGGATTCACTTTATGTTACGAACTGCTATTTTGCACCTGCTTCTCGCAGGCATACCTCCCTTCAACACAATTGACTTTCACCCATTGGAACGTATGCGCGCCGGGCACCACTACAAAAAAGGGACAGGCATACGTGACACCCTGTCCCTTTTTTGATATATTATAATAAGTGAATTCATGATTATCTTATCATCCATGAAAGTATTTTACTATCAATAGAAATTTGATACCTGTCAACTATTTTCTTTGTAAGGAGAGTTTATGAACATTCAGGAGCTGGAATATTTCAAAATCATATGCCGCGAGAAAAGCATTACAAAGGCTGCCCGGCAACTTTACATCACACCACAGGGATTAAGCAAGACTCTTAAGAATCTGGAGTCTGAGCTGCAGACCACCCTGCTGAACCGGAATACTTCCGGCGTTACCCTGACCGAGACCGGCCAGTACCTCAGCGAGCACATCGACTCCATCCTGGACAACTATTATTCCGTCCGCCACGGGATTCAGAAAATCTCCCAGCGACAGAACCATGAGATTGATCTGTTGTCCGCCTATGGAATCCTTCGTCTGGTAACTCCCGACTGCATCACTGCCTTTCGGGAAAAATATCCCCACATCACGCTCCATTACCGTGAATACCCGGATAAACAGCTGGAACGACTTTTTGCCGCACAGGAAGGAAATGTAGCCTTTACCATAGGACCGGCGGATTTCTCTCCCTGGATTGCCACAAAACTGGAAAGTTTCCAAGTCAGACTGCTGGTGAACCGGAAACATCCGTTAAGCGGGAAATCTTCCGTTACGATCCAGGATCTTAAGGGGGAGCCCATCTACCTGGAAAGCAGTGAATTTCAGATTCATCACATGTTTCTGCAGAAATGCCGTAACGCGGGATTTTTCCCAAATATCATTTTTGAAGCCAGCGGTTTCAGCCTCTGTCATAAAATGGTACGTGAAAACAAGGGAGTCTCCCTTACCTTAAGTTTTATGTTTGACGATATGTCAAATGACACTCTGGCCGCCATTCCATTCTCCGACGGCAGCTATCCCTGGGAAACTTACATGCTGACCCGGGAAAAACCGGCGCCGGACAGCGACGTTATGCTCTTTCAGAATCACATTCTGGAATGGATGAATGACATCAAATCCGGTAAAAAGGCCCGGTAAATTACAGATAACTTCTCAGTTTTTTCCTGTCCAGGATCCGGATTTTTCCTCTGGACAGAGATACTGCTTTTTCCTGTTCAAAGTACTTCAGCGTCCGCGAAACCACTTCCCGGGCGCTGCCGATATAACGGGCGATCTGCTCATGTGTATAACATACGGTATCTTTGCCGCTTTTTGCTGTCTCATCCCACAGAAAAACCGCCAGTCTCTGATCTGTCCGCATAAACAAAATCTGCTGCAGCGTCCACATCACATCAGAAAACCGTTCCGTTGAAACCTTATACGTATACAATTCCACATAAACATTCTGCTCCATCAGTGTTTTAAAGTAAGCGATGGGAATCAGAATCAACCGGGACTGTTCCACCGCCTCAATCTGCACATCAAAGGCCACAGCATCCAGTACACAGGAAGCAGACAGTACACACAGATCTCCGGCAAACAGCCGGTACAGCGTTACTTCCCGACCGTCTTCTGAAAGCACATAGGCCCGGATCTGCCCTCCTAAAATCAGCATAACACCCATGCATTTTTCATCAGTACGATAAACTGTCATCCCTTTTTCAAACTGAAGCAGCTGACTTTTCTCTGCCACATTTCGTTTTTCCTCTTCCGTAAGATTGTTCCAGAAAGGAAGTCCCTCCTCCAGACGGGAAACCAAGGTGTCATCCAACATTTTCTCTCTCCTCTTTCCTTTTCTTACAAGTCTTTGAAATGAAACTGTTTTCTGCCTTCCGCATAATCTGCCACGATATTGCCATTTCCAAACAGTTTGTATTTATAGGTACACAGGCCCTCCAGACCTACCGGCCCTCTTGCATGAAGTTTACCGGTACTGATACCCACTTCCGCTCCGAAGCCATAACGATAGCCATCGGCAAATCTGGTAGAACAGTTCTGATATACGCCGGCAGAATCCACATACTGCATAAAAGTCCTGGCCGCGTCAGGATCTTCCGTAAGGATACAGTCGGTATGGTGGGAACCGTATTTATTGATATGCCAGATGGCCTCCCAGATATTCTCCACAATTTTTACGGAAATGATCAGATCAAGATATTCGGTGGAAAAATCTTCCTCCGTGGCCGGTTCACACTTAATAATTTCACGAACCTCCTTTGTACCCCGGACTTCCACATTTTTCTCCAGAAAAGCCTGATTCAGACAGGGAAGCAGCTCTTTGGCCGCGTCTCTATGCACCAGCAGCGTCTCCGCGGCATTGCAGACAGCCGTATACTGGGTCTTGGAATCCAGAATCACCCGGATGGCTTTTTCAATATCCAGCGCTTTATCCGCATAAATATGACAGATACCGTCCGCATGGCCCATCACCGCAATCTTTGTATGATTCATAATATACTGAACGAATTCATTGGAACCTCTGGGTATCAGAAGATCCACAGATTCATGGCACTCCAGCAACTCGGTGATATCGCTTCTGGCCTCAATCTGGAACATGCAATTTTCCGGCATGCCGGCCGAAAGAGCCGCATGATAAATAATCTCGAAGATAGTCTTATTGGTCTTCATAGCTTCGCTTCCGCCCTTTAAGATGGCACAGTTTCCGCTCTTGATGCAAAGTGACGCAATCTGTACCATGGCGTCCGGCCGGGCTTCAAAGATCACGCCGATGACTCCGATGGGACAGCTCTCCCGAATCAGCAGAAGATCCGTATCCAGCTCCCGGCGCATCTGCTCTTTTCCCAGAGGATCCGGCAGTCCGATCAAATCGGAAATTCCCGTTACCACCTCATTTAATTTTGCCTCCTGGAATTTCAGCCGTTTCAATACAGGCGCGGCAATTCCTTCTGCCTCTGCCCTTTTCATATCTTCTCTGTTCGCCTGAAAGATTTCTTCCTGATGTTCCAGAAGCGCTTCCCGTATGGCCTCCAGGGCATGATTCCTTTCTTCCAGCGTTGTCACCGCCATTTTTGTGCTGTTCAGCTTCATAGCAGCAGCCTTTTCTTTTATCGTCATGATTATTCTCCCATATTTAAAAAATTAACCGGCATTGACACCTTAAAAAGTATCTGTGCCGGCTACAGATATCATACCATTTCAGCGCGGAAAAGTAAATTATATAAATACCGTCTTGCAAATTGACGTATTCTCAAACTCTCCCGAAAAAATGCCGGAATATTTGACGGCTCCTGTCAAAAAACGTATAATAAAGACAGATAACTTGTAAAATCATCCATACAAAAGTCAGGAGGATACCTTTGAAATTATACAGCAGAAAATACACACCTCAGTATCCGCTGTCCATTGCCCCAATGGGAGAGATTGCCGGATATCTGGTACGGCCGGGCATGTTTGATATTAACGGCGCCTATGCCCTTCCTGTCGGCGTGAATTTTACCATACATACCCATCAGGGAACATCCTGTGAACTGCTTTTGTTTCATCGATATGAGGAAGAGCCTTTCGCAGTCATCCCTTTTCCGGAGGAGTATAAAATCGGGGACGTTTATTCCATGATCGTCTTCGGGCTTAACATCGAAGAGTTTGAATATGCCTATCGGATCGACGGTCCCTGGATGCCGGAAAAGGGACTTCTTTTTGACAAAAAAAACGTTCTGCTGGATCCTTACGCCCGCACTGTGGCAGGTCAGCGGATCTGGGGAGAGGAGAAAAAAGGCAGCTACCACGCCCGGGTAGTAAAAGACGTATTCGACTGGGGCGATATGCCCCAGTCCTCCAGGGAATTAAGCGATCTCATTATCTATGAACTCCATGTGAGAGGTTTTACCCGTCATCCTTCCTCAGGAGTAGTGCATAAAGGCACCTTTGCCGGCCTTAAGGAGAAGATTCCCTACCTGAAGGATCTGGGAATCAATGCTGTGGAACTGATGCCTATTTTTGAGTTTGACGAGACCATGAATTCCCGGATGGTAGACGGAAAACGGCTGTTGGATTACTGGGGTTATAATACCGTCTGTTTCTTTTCCCCCAATACCAGCTATACCGCCGCCAACGAATACAACCATGAAGGCACTGAGCTGAAGGATCTGATCAAAACCCTTCATGACAACGAAATCGAAGTAATCCTGGATGTGGTATTTAACCACACGGCGGAAGGCAATGAAAAAGGTCCCTCTTTCTGTTTTAAGGGCCTGGACAATAACGTTTACTATATGCTGACGCCGGACGGCAATTATTACAATTTCAGCGGATGCGGCAATACGCTGAACTGCAACCATCCCATCGTGCAGCAGATCATTCTGGAATGTCTGCGGTACTGGACGGTAAGTTACCGGGTAGACGGCTTTCGCTTTGATCTGGCAAGCATCCTGGGAAGAAACGAGGACGGTTCTCCCATGAACAATCCTCCTCTTCTGAAAACTCTGGCCGCCGACCCTATTCTAAGCAATGTAAAGCTCATCGCCGAAGCATGGGATGCGGGGGGACTGTATCAGGTGGGCAGTTTTCCCGCCCACGGCCGCTGGGCGGAATGGAACGGCAGGTACCGGGATGCGCTGCGCTCCTTTCTAAAAGGAGACAACTGGGAATCCATGGCTGCCGCCCGGAGCATTGCCGGCTCCGGTGATCTCTACGGAGATGGCCATCCTGATTATCCCAACGGCTATGCCGGATACAATTCCTGTGTGAATTTTATCACCTGCCATGACGGGTTTACTCTGTATGATCTGTATTCCTATAATGAAAAACATAATGAAAATAACGGCTGGAACAATACCGACGGAGCCAATGACAATCGCAGCTGGAACTGCGGCGCCGAAGGCGAGACCGATGATCCGGAAGTATTAAAGCTTCGCTGCCGGATGATCCGCAATGCCTTTGCCGTTCTGATGTGCAGCCGTGGCGCTCCCATGTTTCCCGCCGGCGATGAATTCGGCAATACTCAGTACGGAAATAACAACGGTTACTGCCAGGATAATGAAATTTCCTGGCTGGACTGGAATCTTCTGGAAAAAAACCGGGATCTGTACGAATTTTTCCGGTTCATGATTCATTACCGTCATGAGCATCCCATTGTGCGCAGAAAACTGCCAAAAGCCGTATGCGGGATGGAGCCCCTTCTGTACCATGATCTGGACGCAGGAAAAACGGATATTTCCCCTGACGCCAGAACCTTTTCCGTCAGTTTTGCCGGATATGACGGAGATAAGGGACAGGACGATGTGGTATATCTGTCCATCAATACCTTCTGGGAAGATGCGACGATCACTCTGCCGGATCTTCACAGAACCGGCGCCTGGTATTTAAGCGTCAACACCTACGGCGATGGAGAAAACCGCTTTTTCTATCCGGAATATGATGAAACCCGCATTGACAATACCTTTATCATGCGGCCCCGTTCCGTGGCGGTATTTACTGCCAGATGGCACTGAAAACCAAACCGTATAAATGGTGGTGACTTTCCCCTACGACTGTGGTAATATGGTGACTGGACTGAAACAATCAGTTACATCACAGGAAAGAACGGGAATAATATGGATGCAAAATCAAAAAAAATCACCATGATCGGCATGCTCTGTGCCGTATCTTATATCGTAATGGTTGTAGGTCGTTTTCCAGTAGTGCTTTTTCTGAAGTACGATCCCAAAGACGTCGTCATAGCCATGGGCGGATTCATCTTCGGACCAATGACCTCTTTTATCATCTCACTGATTGTTTCTCTCATCGAGATGGTAACCGTAAGCGAAACCGGACCCATCGGCTGCATTATGAACGTGCTGTCCAGCTGCTGTTTTGCCTGCACCGCCGCTTATGTTTATAAGAAGAACCACACGATGAAAGGAGCCGTTATCGGACTGATCGGCGGCTGCCTGCTCACCACAGCCGTGATGCTGCTGTGGAATTATCTGATTACCCCCATTTACATGGGATATCCCCGGGAAGCCGTTGTAAAACTTCTGCTTCCCGCGTTCCTGCCTTTTAATCTGTTAAAAGGCGGTCTGAATACGGTAATTACACTGTTAATTTACAAACCTATTGTCACCGCTCTGCGTAAAGCCGGATTTCTGGAAATCACTTCCCCTTCCGGGGCTGTCAGACAGCGCCGCACAGGTATTATGCTGGTCTGTGCCCTGCTGCTGGTTACTTTGATTTTCCTGATGATGGTATTAAAGGGCATCGCCTGAATCTGAGGGAGGAAAACATGAACTTTTTAGAAGAAAGAATTCAAAAAGACGGAATCGTAAAAGAAGGTAATGTACTGAAAGTAGACAGCTTTCTCAATCACCAGATGGACATCCGGCTGTTCGATCAGATCGGAGCCGAATTTAAAAAACGGTTTGACGGCAAACCCATCAACAAAATTCTGACCATTGAAGCTTCCGGGATCGGCATCGCCTGCATGGCCGCCAAACATTTCGATGTTCCCGTAGTATTTGCGAAAAAATCAAAAAGCATCAACATCGAAGGCGAAATGTACGTGGCTGAAGTGGAATCCTTCACCCACAAATGTAAGAATCAGGTCATTGTCTCAAAGAAGTTTCTGGGTCCGGAAGATCATATTCTGATCATCGATGACTTTCTGGCCAACGGATGCGCTCTTCAGGGACTGATCTCCATTGTCACGGAATCCGGAGCTGTCCTGGAAGGAATCGGCATCACCATAGAAAAAGGATTCCAGGCCGGCGGACGAATCATCCGCAACCTGGGCTACCATCTGGAATCTCTGGCCATTGTGGATGCCATGGATCCCGCAACCGGCCGGATCACATTCCGAAGCCAGGACTCAGAAGAAGTGTAATACATATTCATATGAAAAGCCGACTTTAAAGGCCGGCTTTTTTACATATATCGTTTAAACAGCATCTGTCACAGTGAGGTGTGGTCCGGGCCGTGCAGATATCCCTTCCATGGTATACCAGCCGATGGCAGAAATCACTGCCCTCCTCCGGAGGAATAATCTCCCACAGCGCCATCTCCACTTTTTTCGGATCCTTGATTCCATCCACCAAGCCGATACGGTTCACCAGCCGTATACAATGGGTGTCCGTTACGATGGCCGGCTTTCCGAACACATCACCCATAATCAGGTTGGCACTCTTTCTGCCTACCCCCGGCAGCTTCAAAAGAGCTTTGAAATCCCCGGGAACCTTCCTCTGATACTCATCGCGCAGTATCTTCATACAGGCGCTGATATCTCTGGCCTTGCTTTTTCCCAGTCCGCAGGGACGGACAATAGCTTCGATATCTTCCACTGCGGCATCCGCCAGAGCGTTGACATCCGGATATTTTTCATACAGCTTCTCCACCACCACATTGACCCGGGCATCCGTACACTGAGCCGCCAGCCGGACACTGACCAGCAGTTTCCAGGCCTGATCATAATCCAGGGTGCACCCGGCAGCCGGATACTCTTTTTTCAGTCTCTCGATCACTTCTTTTGCAAGTTCTTTTTTCGTCATGCCAGATTTCCTCTTTTCTCTTCTTCTGTTTGTTTGCCTCTCATACATAAAGCGGCAAGCGCTGCAATGGTAACCGCCATACCAAGTATCGTGGGAAGCGTCGGTATCTCTCCATAAAAAATCACACCGAAGCATACCGCTGCGACCGGTTCCGCGCCGGAGGCCAGAATCGACACCATGCCTGCCTCTGTATACATCAGAGCCACCGTGTATAATATGTAAGGAAGCATGGACGTGCACAGCGCCTGTCCCACCATAATCATCAGATGGAAAGCCGGCTTTGCTTTTACGAAATCCACAATCACGCCCTTGTCGCTGAAAGGCAGCAATACGACCGCTATACAGAGCAGGCTGTAAAATATAATCGTATAGGTACTGTATCCCCTGTCCGCGGCCAGTTTTGAAAATATACTGTAAAGAGCGTAAAAGACTGCAGATGCCAAACCCATAACAAGACCGATTCCTGAGATATTCGCGGTATCCAGGCCTTCCAGAAGTCCGCTGGCCAGAATACACCCCAGAAGAGCCAGTATCATGCACACTGTCTTTTTTACCGTTATTTTTTCTTTAAAAATGACCGCCGCCATTATGATAACAAAAGCGGGCGTCAGTGCCAGCAGTACGGCAGCCAGAGACAGCGGCAGCCGGTTAACCGCCTCATTATAACACAGACTCATTCCCAGCATTCCCAGAAGTCCGCATGCCAGAAACAGCCCGAAATCTTTTATTCTTATTTTAAGCAGCCCGGGATTATAAAACATAACGGCGGCAAATATCAGCACAGAGGCAATCGCTGCCCGCGAAAACAAAATGGTGCTGTTATCCATCCCGAAGCTGCTCATTGTTCTGATAAAAACACCGGAAGCGCCCCACATGCTGCCGGAAATCAACGGCAGCAAAACAACAACTCTTTTCATTTCTTTCCCCTCATCTTCTGTTTACATTCAATGATTACTATGCTACCATAAATTAAATAAAATGTAAAAGGATATCGGATTATGAAAAAGAAACTTTCTTTTCAGGAACTGGCTGCCGTCGGCAGCATGCTGTTCGGTCTCTTTTTTGGGGCCGGAAATCTTATCTTCCCCGCTGCCATGGGACAGCAGGCGGGAAGTCATGTATTTTCCGCTGCGGCAGGACTTTTAATCACCGGCGTCGGACTTCCCCTGCTGGGTGTGGCCGCACTGGGGATCAGCCGCTGCAGCGGTCTGGCTGAATTAAGCGGCAGGATAGGAAAAAAATACAGTCTCTTCTTCACATGTGCCCTGTACCTGACGATAGGCCCTTTTTTTGCTATTCCCCGATGTGCCACTGTGCCCTTTGCCGTTGGCATTTCACCGGTACTGAAATCAGATGCTTCAGCCTCCTTTCCTCTGGCTGTCTTTTCTCTGATATTTTTTGCTGCCGTACTCTGGTTTTCTCTGCGCCCCGGCAACATTCTTACATGGATCGGAAAAATCTTAAATCCGGTTTTCCTTGTCAGCCTGGCGATTCTTCTGGTCACTGCGCTGTTGTTTCCCATGGGAAAGATATCCGAAATATCCCCCACCGGCGCTTATGAGCAGACAGCTTTCATGTCCGGTTTTCTGGAAGGCTACAATACCATGGACGCACTGGCTGGTCTGGCTTTCGGAATCATCGTCGTCAACGTTATCCGGGACCTGAAAATTACCGGACCGGAGGATATTGCTTCCAATACGCTCTCGGCCGGTATTCTCGGATGCGGTCTTATGGGAATCATCTATCTGGCCGTAGCCGTCGTGGGCGCTGAAAGCCGGGGACTTTACCCGGTCTCTTCCAACGGCGGCGAAACTCTCTTGATTATTGCCAGACATTATTTCGGCACCTTCGGTTCAGTCATACTGGCCGTTACAGTGACCTTCGCCTGTCTGAAAACGGCTGTAGGGCTGATAACAAGCTGCGCCCAGACTTTCTGCCAGCTTTTCCCCCAGGTCCTTTCCTACCGCATCTGGGCTGTAGGGTTCAGCCTGTTTTCTTTCGGCGCCGCCAATCTGGGCCTTGAAACCATCATCGCCTGGGCGCTTCCGGTACTGATGTTTCTGTATCCCCTGGCGATTACCCTGATTCTGCTTGCCCTGACAGGGAAATGGTTCCGCAACAGTGTTTACGTTTACCGGAGTGTAACCGCGTTTACCCTGGCCGCCGCTCTTCTCGACTTTATTCGCGCGCTTCCCGCTCCCGCATTATCCTTCCTCCATCTGAAAGGACTGCTTTCGGCAGCGGAGAACTGCCTGCCTTTGTTTTCACTTGGTCTGGGCTGGGTATGCCCGGCTGCCATCGGCCTTTTAGCAGGACTGATCATTCAGCGTATACAGAATTGACTGAAACACACAATTCAGTAAATGATTTCCAGATTAAATTTCTCCATCCACATTTCAACCGAATGGGTCTCCTGATCAAATTTTCCTTATCGGATGCCGGATCACCGTCCTCCATTTTTGCTGGGGAACACGCCGGGCATCCGAAAGATAGATTTCATGATGCATCCGGCCATTGGAAAAATCATTGGCATATCCATTTTCTCTGAGAAAAGTATCCATCAGGGCAATAGTCCGGGGTTCTTCGTCAAAAGCGCCCGTATGCATACATTGAACGCACAGACCTTCTTCGATGGTCAGGAACTCCACTTTTGAAAAATCCTGTTTCTTTTTCCGCTCTGCCTCCCGAATCGCCCAGTCAAAGTCTGGCTTCTTTACAAAATCCGGCAGGCGAATTACGGAAATCCACTGAAATTCTTCCTTTCTTTCATAGTCAATTCCTTCTATGCCCTCCTGCTGCCAGAAGCCTTCCAGAGGCGGTACTACATAATCAAAATATCCCTGGATCTCATGACTGCTTTTCTTACTCATCTTAATGGTAAACGCTATTCCATACACAAACCCGATCGATTCCTTATAGGCCCCGCCTTCTTCATTGGGATTTCCTTTCCCCCGGACCGCGATATAATTCATCTTTGGAATTTCCACAAGCTGCGGTTTTTTACCCGGAAGATAAAATTCTTTGTATTCCTTTTTATAATCAAATGCCATCTGTCGTTCTCCTTCTTTTCCTAGGTTTCTTTGCTTTTGGCTCCGGAAGTTCCGGGTACATTTCTCTGACCATCTCACACAGCTTCCCGCTGTCTTCCAAAATCGTACAGGGGAGCAGTGCCGCCGGAGTATCTGCCCACACTTCTTCCCGGCAATCCGGCATAAACCGCCTGGAAGCAGGCGTATCTTTTACCGCAAAACCATCACCATATATGCCGCCGATCAGCTTTTCTCGATAATAAAACAGCCAGCCGCCCATCATGGGGATGTACCGGATTTCTCCCAACGGAGCCAACTGTTCTGCCACATAAAGCGCCAGTTCCTTTTGCGCCATAAAGCTTCCTCCTGTCTCTTGCCTGTTTAACTTCTATCTTCTTTTCGATAAATGGATGCAATGCTTTCCGCCGTTTCCAGAAGTTTTTCCCTTATTTCAGTCGGCTCCAGCACCCTGGCCTTTCCCCCGAAAGTCAGCAGCCAGCTCATCAGGGAACTTTCATCGGTATAATCCATCTCAAACAGCAGCCGTCCATCTTTCTGCTCTTTGAAACAGCAAGGACCAAACTCTTCCACCAGCCGCCATTTTACATCTGACTCAAAGAGAACCTTCACCCGGATATTCGCCGGAAAAATTCTCTCATTGGAAAGATCAGGCATGGGTACCTGTCTGGGAACAAATTTTTCCTCCGTTTTTTTCAGAGCCTCCATCCGGTTCAGTTTGAACATCCGAAAATCCTCTCTTTTCCGGCACCATCCCCACACATACCAGCTGGACCATTTAAAAATCAGATAATAAGGTTCTGCCATTCGGACGCTTTCACCACCGGGAGCGAAATAGCGAAAAGCAATCTGGCTGTGTTCTTCAATGGCGTCCTGAATCAGAGAAATTTTCGGCGCAAGGGACTCCTTATACCAGGATGACAGATCGATGAGCACAGAATCCCTGCCGCTGATAAAATCCGATGCCCCAGCCTGCAGCTTTTCCATCAGCTGCACGTAATAATTGCTCCCACTGACGCTGTCCAGACTTCGCAGCCCCGCCAGAATCATCTGCATGTCCCTGGAAGTCAGAAGGGTTCTGTCTATCCGATACCCTTCCATGATACGGATACCTCCCCCGGCTCCCTGCGCCGTGCAGACTGGAATCCCCGCTTTGCACAATGTCTCTATATCCCGGTTTATCGTTCTTCTGGAAACCTCGAACTTCTCTGCCAGTTCCGGCGCTGTACATTTCTCCTTCTGCAGAAGAACGGATAAAATACCGATCAGCCTGTCTGTCTTCATTTGCTCCACCTGCCTATATCATAACAGTTTAAACACGACAACGGTATGTCATGTATATTTTAACATTATCAGAAAAACAAGAAAAGGCCTGCGTGCATCGTTTACGTCAAATAAGAACGTGTAGCGAAATCTTTAAAGTTTTCGGGTTAGAGTTTTTAGACATTACTCCAAAAACTCTAAATCCAGAAAAAGGAGAGAACTCATGGATATTTCTTCTTTAACCCCTGATAAGCAGGTGAAACTTCAATACTGGCTGGAGGTAATCCGGCAATGCAGAGCCTCTGGACTGACGAATCAGGCATGGTGTGAACAGCATAACATTTCTTTGAAAAGTTATTATTACTGGATTGCAAAAATCCGAAAACTTGCCCTGGAGGATCTGCCTCGTAAGAATAACGGAATTCATGCAACAGCAGATCAGAATACGCTTTTGCCAAATCCGGCCTCTGAGTTTGCAGAAATTCCTCTTCCTGGTAGACACGCTACCCGTTCGGATCCTGCAGTGGTACTCCATATCGGAACAATAACGGTTGAAGTTTTTGAAGATATCTCCTGTGAGTTGCTGTCTACAATCCTGAAAGCTGTGCAGTCATGCTAGGAGATATTTCACATGTGGAAAAAATATATATTCGTTGCGGAAAACCCTATCCGGTATTTCGAGTACCAGCCGGGACGGGGTGGGAAATATCCGGAAGCATTTCTGAAAGGATATGAGGGTTACATCCACACAGATGCTTATTCCGGATACAATAGGATCCCC
>JBMNRA010000065.1:0-15542 GCA_050944415.1 Ruminococcus sp. | reverse complement strand
GTAATCTGGTTTAATGCACACCTAGGAAATATATAAATGATGAAACGCAAAGGGATACTTCTATATTTTTTCAACTTAAAGTATCTTGACGCTATCGGATTCGCGTTTCTTGTTGACACGATTTTAAAATTTGTGATAAAATGATACTGCTTGCTCGGAGGGCAAATCATTCGTTGGAAATGATGGGCTGGATAAGGCACAGATTGAGATATCTGTTCTTTATCCGGCCTTTTTGAATGTATAAGGGGGAATGCAGATGGATTTTCTGAGTGGAAAAATTAAAACCATTTATTTTAAGTATCTGGCGGCTGCCTTTGGCAGCACTTTAATCTCATCCATATACGGGATTGTGGATATGGCCATGGTGGGACAGTATCACGGCCCGGAAGGGTCAGCAGCGCTGGCTGTGGTAGCGCCGGTCTGGAATATTATTTACAGTGTGGGGCTTTTGATGGGAATCGGCGGAGCTGTGCTTTTCAGTACGATTCGGGGAAAATCCGAAGGGAAAGAAAGAGAATCCAATGAATATTTTACTGCGTCGGTGATAGGATCTGTTATTCTGGCCATCATGATCTGGCTGGCCGTCATCTTTTTTGACCGGGAGCTTTTGCTGGCTTTCGGGGCGGAGGACAACACTCTCTTCCTGGCACGGGAGTATGTGGCTCCCATCAAATTTGCGGTGCCGCTGTTTCTCTTTAATCAGATGCTGGCCGCATACCTGAGAAACGATAAAAATCCGGCGCTGGCGACGGGCGCTGTGCTGGCCGGAGGCATTTTTAACATATTCGGGGATTATTTTTTCGTATTTACCTGCGATATGGGAGCCTACGGAGCCGGGCTGGCGACGGCCATAGGTTCCGCCATTACTTTTTTGGTTATGCTGTTCCACTTTTTGCAGAAGAAAAATACACTGCGGCTGGTCCGCCCTTCCGGTCTTGCCGGAAAACTGCGTCAGATTACGGTAACGGGATTTGCTACCTTCTTTATCGATGTGGCCATGGGAATTCTCACCATTTTATTTAACCGTCAGATTGTAAAATATCTGGGAACCAATGCCCTTGCCGTTTATGGAGTTATTGTCAATATCAGCACCTTTGCTCAGTGTTGTGCCTACAGTGTGGGTCAGGCTTCCCAGCCGGTTATTTCCACAAACTTCGGCGCAGGAAAAGGGGAAAGAATAAAGGAAATCCTCAGGTATGCGCTGGGAACTGCCGCTTTTTTCGGCGTCCTGTGGACGGTACTGAGTCTGGCAGTTCCCAACCTGTTTATCCGGATTTTCATGACGCCTACTGCAGAGGTGCTGCGGATTGCTCCGGGAATTTTCCGATCCTACGGAATTTCCTTCCTTCTGCTGCCGCTGAACATCTTTTCCACTTACTATTTTCAGGCGCTGATAAAGCCCCATGCAGCTTTTATCGTTTCTGTGGCCAGAGGGCTGGTGATCAGCGGATTTTTCATTTATCTGCTGCCTGCGGCAGCAGGACCTTCGGCTATCTGGTTTGCCATGCCGATTACGGAATTACTGGCGGCTGTATACAGCATCTGCGCCATGGTAAGATACACGAGAAGCCTGAAAACTACTGCTGCCGGTAATAGCTGAAGAAATCCGCGATTTTTCTGGCTGCTTCCTTTAACACTTCAATCCGGGGCAGGTATACCACCCGGAAATGATCCGGTTGTTTCCAGTTGAAACCTCCGCCATGGATCAGCAGAATCTTTTTGTCCCGCAGCAGATCCAGAGCGAATTTTTCATCATCTGTGATATTGAACTTGGCGGTATCAATCCGGGGGAACATATAAAAGGCCGCCTTCGGTTTGACACAGGTGATTCCGGGAATATCGGTTAAGGCTTTGTATATGAATTCTCTTTGTTCGTACAGTCTTCCGCCCGGCACCACATAGTCGTTTACGCTCTGATGGCCGCCGAGGGCAGTCTGCACAACGGACTGGGCCGGAACATTGGAACACAGACGCATGTTGGAGAGCATTTTGATTCCTTCGATATAATCTTTGGCGATCCGTTTATTGCCGCTTAAAATCATCCATCCGATGCGGAAGCCGGCAATCATATGAGATTTGGAAAGCCCGCTGTAGGTAACACAGAACAGGTCCGGCGCCAGGGAGGCGATAGAAATATGCTTTTCATCATCCATAACCAGACGGTCATAAATTTCATCGGAAAAGATAATCAGCTGATGTTCTCTGGCAAGGTCTACAATCTGCTGAAGAATTTCCTTCGGGTATAATGCGCCGGTGGGATTGTTGGGATTGATAATGACGATTGCCTTCGTTTTATCGGTGATTTTCTTTCTCATATCTTCAATATCCGGATACCAGTCAGACTGTTCATCACAGATATAATGAACGGCTTTGCCGCCGGCCAGATTGGCACAGGCTGTCCACAGAGGATAATCCGGCGAGGGAATCAGAATTTCATCACCATTGTCCAGGAGAGCGGACATACACAGATTGATCAGCTCACTGACACCGTTTCCCGTATAGATATCATCGACAGTAACATTAGGTATTCCCTTCAGCTGAGCGTACTGCATGATTGCTTTTCTGGCGGAAAACAGGCCGTTGGCCGGAGAATATCCTTCACATTCTGTCAGCTGGCGGCGCATATCATAGATTACCTCATCCGGCGTATGAAATCCGAAAGGCGCCGGATTGCCGATGTTCAATTTCAAGATCTGGGTTCCGTCCTCTTCCATTCTGGTGGCTTCATCCACCACAGGCCCCCTTACATCGTATAACACGTCATCTAATTTGGATGATTTCTTAAATTCCCTCATTTTTTTACCTCCTGAAACCTCATTTATTTTATGTTCATTTTTCGTCTCCCATTCTGAATCATGTATTTCCGGTTCGTGAGAGGATGTGTTCCCTCTCAGCCATTCTTCTTCCACATGCAGCGTTTCCGCCAGAAAGCGGAGAATATCGGCCCGGGGAATGGTTTTGCCGCTGACATACTGACTGACATGGCTTTTGCCCAGCTTTACGTTCTGCGCGGCAGCGGCACGAACCAGGTCGATCTGTTTCATATCCTGTTTTTCCATGGCGGATTTCAGTCTGTCCGCAAAAGTTGTACCTGGCATAATGTGTTTCTCCTGTTCAAAAAGTTCAATTTCATAAAAATAAGTTCAAAAAGAACAGGTAAAGTATAACACAGCAAAAAAGAAAGTTCAATATATAATTGAACTTTCTTTTTCTGAAAAGAATGAAAGCAACGATCAGTTACATCGAAATTAATTGGCTTCATTTATATTTTCTGGTATTATTATAAAACGGAAGGATTGGTAAAGGCACATGGAACGCCGCACATGCATTTGCCGCAGGCGTCGCCGGCGCCTATGGGATACTGGGGAACGATTTTATCGTAAATCTGTTCATTGCATTTAAAGCGGTTGTAGAAAACCTTTCCCTGATCTATGGAGAAGGCCTGGTTGACGCAACGGTCTATGCATTTGCCGCAGGCGCCGGTCCGCTTATACAGGCAGTATTCCTCCGCATTCCGTTTCGTTGCCGGCAGTTCCATATCGGTAATGACACTTCCGATTCTGCCGCAGCAGCCCTGGTCTGTAATCAGGAGATGATGAATGCCGAATGTTCCGATTCCGGCGATGTAGGCGGAGCTTTTATGGGACCATTGGCTTACCAGCCTTTCCGGGTCATAATGATAGGTGGGCGGCAGATTGGAAGCCTGATATCCCATATCCGTTATAGTTTCATAGAGAAAACTGCACAGATCCCGGATCAGATTATTTGTTTCAATGCAGGCGTAGTCCCATTCTTTTGAACTTTCTTCACCGGGGATATTGCTCTTGATAATTTCTCTTGCAAAGGGAATGAAAAAGACAATCACAGACTTTGCTCCCTTGACGATCTCGGAAGGCAGGGAATGTCCGGGACTGATTTTCTCCTTCAGTTCTTCATATAACGGATCGGCGGCGTCGGCAACGCCGATGATAGGTTGCCGCCATTTTGTTTCCGTATGGTGACTGTCCGGGTATGCGGTTACGAAATCCAGAATTTTCTGTTTGAGAAACTGCAGTCTTTCTGCTGATTCAGATGCCATGGCAAAAATCCCTCCTTTGGGAATTATTATATTATCTTAAAACAGAGCAGTCAAATATAAAGGTATAAAGGATGGTGTTTTATGAAATACGATTTTGCAACAATGATAGACAGAAAAGGGAAAGATGCCATTGCAGTGGAAAAAATCCCGGTAAAAGGCGTCGTGCCTGAGAATGGTTTTTCCAGAATTCCCATGTGGGTGGCGGATATGAATTTTCCGACAGTGCCTTCTGTACAGGAAGCCATGATCCAGCGGGCGGCCCACGGCACTTATGGTTATTTTTCTCCCAGGCAGGAATACTTTGACGCGATTATCCGCTGGCATGAGAAACGGCATGGTGTTTCGGGACTGAAGGAGGAACATATCGGTTATGAGAACGGCGTGCTGGGCGGGGTAATAAGCGCACTGAATGTCTTCTGTTCCAGAGGCGGCGCTGTGCTGCTTCATTCGCCCACTTATATCGGATTTACGGCAAGTCTGGAAAACAACGGATATAAAATCATTCACAGCCCGTTAAAGAAAGACGGGCAGGGTATATGGCGCATGGATTTTGCAGATATGGAAGAAAAAATCCGAAGATACCATATTCATGCAGCCGTTTTCTGTTCGCCCCATAATCCCTGCGGCCGTGTCTGGGAGGAGTGGGAACTGAAAAAGGCGATGGAAGTGTTCCGGCAATACGATGTTATGGTGGTATCTGATGAGATCTGGTCCGATATTATTCTGTATAACCACTGCCATATTCCCACTCAGATGGTGTCGGAGGATGCGAAAATGCGGACAGTAGCTCTTTATGCACCATCCAAGACATTTAATCTTGCCGGGCTGGTGGGAAGTTATCATATTATATATAATGACTGGATCAGGGATCGAGTCAGAAAAGAATCTTCTCTCTCCCATTATAATTCCATGAACCTTATGTCCATGTATGCCCTGATCGGCGCCTATCAGGAGGAGGGATACGAATGGACGGATGAACTCTGCCGGGTTTTAACGGAAAATGTGGAGTATGCCTGGAATTTTGTCCGGAAAAATTTCAGGGGAGTGGAGGTGTCAAAACCTCAGGGTACTTACATGCTGTTTCTGGACTGTACGAAATGGTGTGAAAATCAGGGCGTATCTTTCGATGAACTGTTGAAAATGGGAATTAAAGTCGGCGTGATCTGGCAGGACGGAAGGCCCTTCCACGGCGGCTGCAGCATCCGAATGAATCTGGCTCTGCCTCTGAGTCTGGTAAAAGAAGCATTGGAGAGATTAAAAAAATACGTGTTTTAATTTGATTTTTTCTCTTGTAACTTTTATATGATTGTGCTATAGTAAATCCGCTGTTTAAAAATAAATTCTCTGGAGAGCCCCTTAAATGGCGGAAAAACGGATACCGTCAGGGAGGGCGCCGAAGGTGTAAGGCAGCTGCGGCTGCCGATCTCTCAGGCAAAAGGACAGGGTAATGTTCATCTCTCTTGAGAAAAAATAAGAAAGAGGGAGGAACAGATATAGTGGAAGCATTATTAAACTGGCTCGATTCTGCCGATGATATACTGTGGAATACAGTTTTGATTATCATGTTGTGTGGAACCGGCATTTTTTATACCCTGAAGCTGAAGTTCATTCAGGTGAGAAAGTTTAAAGAAGGACTGAAAATCGTCTTCGGAAGTTTCAGTTTAAAGGGAAAGAAGAAAGACAACGGAGAGATGACTCCTTTTCAGGCAGTTGCTACGGCTATTGCGGCTCAGGTGGGAACCGGAAACCTTACAGGAGCTGCCACGGCTTTGATAGGAGGCGGTCCCGGCGCTATTTTCTGGATGTGGATGTCTGCTTTTTTCGGAATGGCTACCATTTATGCGGAGGCTGTTCTGGCGCAGAAATATAAGACGGTGGAAAACGGCGAAGTGACGGGCGGACCCATCTATTATATCCGTCAGGCATTTAAAGGGAAATTTGGTAAAGTTCTGGCGGTAATTTTTGCCTGCCTGATTACAGTGGCCTTAGGATTTATGGGAAATATGGTACAGTCCAATTCCATCAGCGAAGCTTTTGCAAGTGTGCTGGACGCCAGAAATCTCCAGATTTCACCCATAATCATAGGGCTGATTATTGCAGTGTTCTCTTTGTTTGTATTTCTTGGAGGAACGAAACGGCTGGCCAGCGTAGTGGAAAAGCTGGTGCCGCTGATGGCCGGTATTTATATTGTGGGAAGTCTGGTACTGATTATCATGCATATTACGGCGGTGCCTGCTGCATTTAAAATGATTATTGTAGGAGCCTTTTCTCCAAAAGCAATTTTGGGCGGAGCTGCAGGTATTACAATCCGGGAAGCCATTCGTTACGGAGTTGCCCGGGGGCTGTTTTCCAATGAGGCAGGAATGGGGTCTACTCCTCATGCCCATGCAAGAGCGGCAGCGAAAAATCCTCATGAACAGGGACTGTCCGCTATTGTCAGTGTTTTTATTGACACTTTTATTGTATTGAATCTTACGGTATTTTCTATTTTAACTACCGGGGTACTGGATAGTGGTAAGAATGGCATTGCTCTGACACAGACGGCGTTTACTTCCACATTCGGAGGATTTGGTGATATTTTTGTTGCCATATGCCTTCTGTTTTTTGCCCTTTCTACTATTATCGGATGGCATTTCTTCGGTGCGGTTAATGTGAAATATCTGCTTGGGGATAAAGCGGTTAAGGTATATTCTGTGATTGTGGCTGTGTGCATTGTCATCGGATCCGTGATGAAACTGGACCTGGTGTGGTCCCTCTCTGACTTCTTTAACGGTCTGATGGTTATTCCGAATGCACTGGCGCTGTGGGCGCTGGCAGGTGTAGTCAACAGTATTCGGAAACAATATGGAGAAAAGAAATAGATAAGAGTAAAAAACAGCTTATTCAGCATCATACTGAATAAGCTGTTTTTGGGTGTGTATGATTAATGGGAAAAGTTAATCTTAATTATATGTTGATGATAGAACCGGTTTCCAGAGCTTTCTGAGCGGCAGCGCAGATCATGGTAGCGGCTGTTCCGTCGTGCACGTTAACTCCTGGTGTTTTTCCTTCGTTAATGCAGTTAATGAATTCTTTCATTTCTTCTACATATGCCTGATGGAAACGTTCCGGGAAATTACGGACACATTCCTGCACAGCTCCGGTTTTATCGTAAATCATGGCCAGATTTTTGCAGGGTACCGGGCTGACACGAATACTTCCTTCTGTGCCGATAATTTCAGTTTCAATATGATACCCGTGCACGGCTGCCCGCCCTACATGAAGCTGTCCCATGGCGCCGCTTTTGAATTTGAAAGTGGCACAGGCAGTTTCCACATCTCCCTGCTCCTGGAAACGCGGATGTTTTACCGTGCTTCCCACAGCGTAAACTTCAGATGGCTCATCCTGCAGAAACCAGCGCATCAGGTCGATATCATGGCTGGCCATATCCATCATGATGCCGCCGCTTTTGGGAACGTAACCGCTGTCCAGGAGAGTTTCGGCATCTGCATCAGGATCTACGCCAGTGGCTTTCACCAGGTATGGTGTTCCGATAACGCCGGCTTCAATTTTCTTTTTGGCGTAAGCATAAGACGGATCATAACGGCGCATAAAGCCCAGCATGAATATCAGATCCGGATATTTTTTTACCTCTTCTTCCGTAGCCAGGCATTCTTCTAAAGTTACGGCCAGTGGTTTTTCACAGAAAATATGCTTTCCTGCTTTCAGTGCCAGTGAAATCTGTTCCGGATGATAAGTAGAAGGTGATACGATGACCACTGCATCAATGTCCGGATCCTCACACATCTTTGCGAAATCAGCATAGGTTTTTGATACTCCAAGATGTTCTTTTGCATATACCAGTTCCGAATCCACCACGGAACAGGCTGCTGTTAATTCAGCTCCAGGCACGCCGAAAGCCAGGTTTTCTGCATGGGCACGTCCAAGTCTTCCCAGTCCTACAATACCAACTCTTACTTTTTTCATTCTGTTACCTCCGTTTTTCTGTTCTCTATAAACTTATCAATCAGGCCCTTGGATTATCTGTCGCTTTCTGCTATTATTATAATGCAAAATGAACTGCGATATCAGAGTGTTTTATGACGGGAAATGGAGAAATCCGGACCTGATATCAACATTACATGATTCAGAAAAAAGCGACGAATCAGTGGGTTTATGTTATCTGAGAGACAAAAAATTGTAAAAAAGGGACATAAGAGATGCTGTCAACGGATGAATTTTATATTGGGGAAAACAACAGAGAAATTTTACCTGTGGGGAAAGGGGACTGGCCTTTTGTTTGTCGGTATTCCAGAAAAGACAGTTACTTTCGGGAAGAAGTTCCCTGGCATTGGCACAATGCACTGGAAATTTCTTTCGTAGAAGCGGGAGAAACCCGTTTTCAGTCCACAGAATATTATGAAAAACTGGAACCGGGCGATGTGATTTTTGTTAATTCAGATGTAATGCACACCAGCACGGTCAGCGATGATATTGGGATTTACTCCTTTCTTTTTGACGTGCACTTTCTTTCAGGGTTGTATAACAGTCTGCTGGAACGAAAATATTTTCTTCCCATTCTGAAATGCAGAGACCTGCAGATTATAAAAATTCATCCGGATAACCGCCGGCGCCTTCAGATGGTAAATCTGATTGTGCAGGCTATTGATACGGTGAAACTGGAACCGGAGGGTTACGAATTTGAAATCAGGAATCTGCTCAGCAGGTTCTGGTATCTGCTGCTGAAAGAAACGGAGGAATTAAGAAGCAAATCCGATGGGCAGCATGATCTGGACAGTGATCGGATCAAAGTGATGATGCGTTATGTACAGGAGCATTATATGGAACGGATCACTGTGGAGGATATTGCGGCGGCAGCCAATATCAGCAAGCGAGAATGTTCCCGCTGCTTTCAGCGCAGCATCCGCATGACCCCCTGGAGTTATCTGTGTAATTTCCGGGTGCAGACAGCTGCGTGGATGCTGCTTCGTACTAACGATACAGTGACGGAAATCAGCGGGAAATGTGGTTTCAGTTCTGACAGCTACTTTGTGAAAGTCTTCCGGGGATCAATGGAAATGACACCAGGGGAATATAGAAAAAGCAGAAAAGTTCATGAAAACAGGGTTGACAGATCCTGAAATGTATGATAATTTAATAAAAAAATTTAATCCGATAAACCGTTGAAGCGGAGATCAAAGTAATGATGCGCGCACAGAGAGTCCGGGAAGGTGAGAGCCGGGCCGAAATGCAAATTACCAAATGGACCGCTGAGGGCGCAGTCAAAGGCTTCGGCTGAGTATTCTGCGACGTGAGGCATACGTCAGTTGCCGGAAATATGTTGGTATTTCGCAAAGTGCACGGGTCATGCCGTGAATCAAGGTGGCACCGCGGGTGGAAGTATGTACGCTCGTCCTTGACAGACATTTGCTTATTGTCTGCCATGGACGAGCTTTTTTGCGCGTAAGCATTGAGCCGTGCATTCGCAAAAAGCGCAGATTTTCGTGCTTGCACGGAAAATCGGAAGCTTTTTTGCGAATATAGGGCGAAAGCCCGCGACCGAGCGAAGAGAAGCGGAGCGAGGTGAGCACGGCGAAGAGAGCCGTGAGGCGAAAGCTGTTTGCGCAGACACACAGAAAAACGGAGGTGTATCATGTATTATCCATCTATCGACACAATCAGACAGCTGGCATCCACAGGACAGTACCGGCGGATTCCCCTCTGCCGGGAACTGTATGCGGACACCTGCACTCCCGTGGAAGTCATGCGAATTTTAAGAACGGCGAGCCGCCACTGTTACCTGCTGGAGAGTGCAAGCCAGACTGAGGTCTGGGGCCGATATTCCTTTCTGGGGTATCATCCCACCATGGAAATCACCTGTACAGACGGAAAGCTGCGTATCCGGACCACAGATGAAGAAGGCAGTGAGAAAACCAGGAGCCTTCAGGTAACCCATCCCGGAGATACGCTCAGAGAGATTCTGGAGCGGTATAAATCACCTTCCCTGGACAACATGCCTCCCTTTACCGGCGGGCTGGTGGGCTACTTCTCCTACGATTATATCAAATACAGCGAACCCAAGTTAACACTGACGGAAGAAGAGGGGCAGGATTTCCGGGATATGGATCTGATGCTTTTTGATCAGGTGATTGCCTTTGATCATTACCGGCAGAAAATATTTCTGATCGCCGGCGTTATGACGGAGGATCTGGAAGCGTCCTATCAGAAAGCGGAAAATAAGCTGAATGAGATGGCGGCTCTTCTGAAAAACGGCAGAAAAGAAACCTTTCCTCCTATCAGACTGAAGTCGGAGATTTCCCCCCAGTTTCCTAAGGAACGATACTGCGGCATGGTGGAAAAAGCCAGGGAATATATCAGGGAAGGGGATATCTTTCAGGTGGTGCTGTCCAATCCCATGCGGGCGAAGGCAGAGGGAAGCCTGTTTGACACCTACCGGGTGCTGCGCACCTTGAATCCTTCTCCCTATATGTTTTATTTTTCCAGTGATGATATAGAAATCGCCGGAGCTTCCCCTGAAACGCTGGCAAAGCTGGAAAACGGAAAACTGAGTACTTTTCCCCTGGCAGGGACACGACCCAGAGGAAGAACGGAGCAGGAAGATAAGGAGCTGGAGAGAAGCCTTCTCCAGGATGAAAAAGAACTGGCGGAACACAACATGCTGGTGGATCTGGGCAGAAACGATATTGGAAAAATCAGCCGCATCGGCAGTGTGAAGGTGGAACAATATCTGGAAGTGGAAAGATTTTCCCATGTGATGCATCTGGGTTCTACGGTGACTGGAGAAATACGGGCGGACAAAGACGCGGTGGATGCAGTGGATGCCATTCTGCCGGCGGGCACGCTGTCCGGGGCTCCAAAGTTCCGGGCCTGCCAGATCATCGAAGAGCTGGAAAACAGTAAAAGAGGAATTTACGGCGGCGCCATCGGCTATCTGGATTTTACAGGCAATCTGGATACCTGTATTGCGATTCGTCTGGTATATAAGAAAAACGGGGAAATCTGTATCCGTTCAGGAGCAGGTATTGTGGCTGACAGCATACCGGAAAAAGAATTTGAAGAGTGCTGCAACAAAGCGGGGGCTGTTCTGGAAGCTATTCATCGGGCAGAGGAGGGACTGGACGTATGATACTGTTGATTGATAATTATGACAGCTTTTCTTATAACCTGTATCAGCTGGCAGGGGCTGTGGAGCCGGATATCCATGTGATTAGAAACGATGCTTTCACACTGGAAGACATTGAGAATATGAGGCCGGAGGCTCTTATATTTTCTCCCGGTCCGGGACGTCCACAGAATGCGGGAATCTGCATTCCGGCGATACAGCATTTTGCAGGAAAAATCCCTATGCTGGGTGTATGCCTGGGGCATCAGGCCATCTGCCAGGCTTTCGGAGGCAAGGTTTCCTACGCCGGCGAGCTGATGCACGGCAAACAGAAAATGATTCATCAGACAGAGGAAAACAGGCTTTTTGCGGGTCTTCCTCAGGAGTTTCCAGCAGCCCGGTATCACTCTCTGGCTGTTATGAAACAGGAGCTGCCAGACTGTCTTAGGGTTACCGCCCTGTCGGAAGACGGAGAGATTATGGCAGTGGAGCATAAAGAATACCCTATATTCGGCGTACAGTTTCACCCGGAATCAGTGATGACGCCGGACGGTATCGTAATTATGAAAAATTTTATGGAGGCAGCGAAAAATGATTAAAGAAGCCATCGTTAAATTAAGTAAAAAAGAAGACTTGTCATATCAGGAAGCAGAAGAAGTCATGAATGAGATCATGAGCGGAGAAGCCACACCGGTTCAGATGTCGGCTTACCTGACGGCCCTTTCCCTGAAAGGAGAAACCATAGAAGAGATCACCGCTTCAGCGGCGGGAATGAGAGCGCACTGCATTAAGCTGCTTCATGATATGGATGTACTGGAGATTGTGGGCACAGGCGGAGACGGAGCCAATTCTTTTAACATTTCCACCACCGCTTCCCTTGTCATCGCTGCCGGAGGAGTTCCGGTGGCCAAACACGGAAACCGGGCCGCCTCTTCCAAATCGGGAGCGGCGGATGTACTGGAGGCTCTGGGCGTAAAGATTACCCTGCCGCCGGAGCGTAGCGCTGAACTGCTGAAAAAAATAAATCTGTGCTTCCTGTTTGCGCAGAATTATCATATCGCCATGAAATACGTGGCGCCGGTCCGCCGGGAACTTGGGATCCGGACAGTATTCAATATTCTCGGGCCATTAAGCAATCCGGCCGGCGCCAACATGGAGCTGATGGGCGTTTTTGACGCAGCCTTAGTGGAACCGCTGGCCCAGGTTATGATGAAACTGGGGGTGACCCGCGGCATGGTAGTATACGGTCAGGACAGCCTGGATGAAATATCCATGAGCGCTCCCACATCGGTATGCGAGATCAGGGACGGATGGTTCCAGTCTTACGTTCTGACGCCGGAACAGTTCGGCTATACACGCTGTACCAAAGAAGAACTGCAGGGAGGAACACCCGGGGAAAATGCCGAAATTACCAGGGCTATTTTAAACGGCAGGGAACGGGGAGCAAAGCGACAGGCCGTCTGCCTGAATGCCGGCGCGTCCCTTTATATTACAGGGAAGACAAAAACCATAGAAGAAGGCGTAAAAATGGCGGAAGAGCTGATTGATTCCGGAGCAGCGGCCGCCAAGCTGGAGGAATTTATCCGGGAGAGCAACGCATGAATATTCTGGAAGAAATCGCAAAAAAAACAAACGAGCGGATAGAAAATGAAAAAAGACAGATTCCCCTGTCACAGCTGAAACAGAAAGTAAGAAAGGGAGAAGAAGGAAGATTTTTAAAGGCTCTGAAAAAAGAAGGGATGTCCTATATCTGTGAAGTAAAAAAGGCTTCCCCCTCCAAAGGTCTGATCGCACCGGACTTTCCCTATCTGTCCATCGCCAGGGAGTATGAGAAGGCAGGGGCCAGCGCCATCTCCTGTCTGACGGAACCCTTTTATTTTCTGGGATCCGACCGATATCTGGAAGAGATCGCAAAGACAGTGAAGATTCCTGTGCTCCGTAAAGATTTCACCGTGGACGAATATATGATTTACCAGGCCAATGTGATGGGAGCGTCAGCCGTACTGCTGATCTGTTCTCTGCTGGATGACAGCCGGCTGAAGGATTACTGCCAGCTGGCGGGGGAACTTTCCCTGGACACCCTGGTGGAGGCTCATGATGAAAGGGAAGTGGAACGGGCGCTGAAAGCGGGGGCCAGGATCCTGGGCGTCAATAACCGTGATCTGAAAACTTTCCAGGTGGATATGAACAACAGCATACGGTTAAGAAAAATGGCGCCCCGGGATGCGGTTTTTGTATCGGAGAGCGGAATTCGCAGTTCAGAGGATATTCGAAAACTGTATGATAACGAAGTGGACGCAGTGCTGATCGGAGAGACTCTGATGCGAAGCCCGGATAAGAGGGCGGCGCTCCGGGCGCTGGACGGTCAGAGAGAATAAAGGAGAAAGAAAAGATGTCAAAAGGAAGATTTGGAATACATGGAGGGCAGTATATTCCCGAAACGCTGATGAACGCGGTTCTGGAACTGGAAGAAGCCTATCATTACTATAAAGAAGATCCTCAGTTTAACAGGGAACTGACGGAACTGTACAATGAGTACGCGGGACGTCCCTCCCGGCTGTATTACGCCGCTCATATGACGAAGGATCTCGGGGGTGCGAAAGTTTACCTGAAACGGGAGGATTTAAACCATACCGGGTCTCATAAGATCAATAACGTCCTGGGACAGGTGCTGCTGGCAAAAAAAATGGGAAAGACCCGGGTGATCGCTGAAACAGGAGCCGGCCAGCACGGGGTGGCCACTGCCACGGTGGCGGCTCTGATGGGAATGGAATGCGAGGTTTTCATGGGGGAAGAAGACACCAGGCGCCAGGCTCTGAATGTGTACCGGATGAAGCTTCTGGGAGCCCGGGTGCATCCGGTAACCTCCGGAACGGCCACCCTGAAAGACGCTGTATCGGAAACCATGCGGGAGTGGACCAGCCGGATTTCGGATACGCACTATGTGCTGGGTTCCGTCATGGGTCCCCACCCTTTCCCTACCATCGTGCGGGACTTTCAGGCGGTAATATCCAGAGAGATCAAAGCGCAGATGATGGAGAAAGAAGGAAAACTGCCGGATGTGGTGATGGCTTGTGTGGGCGGCGGCTCCAATGCCATCGGAACCTTCTATCATTTTATTGATGATGAAAATGTCCGGCTGATCGGCTGCGAGGCAGCCGGACGGGGAGTAAATACGGCGGAAACGGCGGCCACCATTGCTACCGGAAAACCGGGGATTTTCCACGGGATGAAATCCTACTTCTGTCAGGATGAATACGGACAGATCGCGCCGGTATATTCTATTTCCGCCGGTCTGGATTATCCGGGCATCGGCCCGGAACACGCCCACCTGTATGACATTGGCAGAGCGGAGTATGTGCCTGTGACGGATACGGAAGCCGTGGAGGCTTTTGAATATCTTTCCAGGACGGAAGGAATCATACCGGCTATTGAAAGCGCTCATGCAGTGGCCTATGCCAGAAAACTGGTTCCCACGATGGATAAGGATCAGACGGTGGTTATCACCATTTCCGGACGGGGAGACAAAGACTGTGCGGCCATTGCCCGCTACAGAGGGGAGGATATCTATGAATAGACAGATTGCGAAAGCATTTCAGGAGGGGAAAGCATTTATCCCCTTTA
Source organism: Ruminococcus sp. (assembly GCA_050944415.1). Taxonomy (GTDB): domain Bacteria; phylum Bacillota; class Clostridia; order Lachnospirales; family Lachnospiraceae; genus Ruminococcus_G. Next base: position 738 of record JBMNRA010000065.1, on the reverse strand, counting down.
TCACCTGCGGGGATCCATCGCTGGATGTAACCGAAAAACTGGTGTATGCCATGGAAGAAGGAGGAGCGGACCTTATTGAGCTGGGGATACCCTTTTCTGATCCCACGGCGGAGGGACCGGTAATCCAGGAGGCCAATGTGCGGGCGCTTTCCGGCGGGGTGACGACCGATAAGATTTTTGAGATGGTAAAAGAGATCAGAAAACATACGAAAATCCCCATGGTTTTTATGACCTATGCCAATGTGGTGTTTTCTTACGGGACGGAAAAGTTTATAAAAAAAGCGGCAGATCTGAGCATGGACGGCCTGATTCTTCCGGATGTCCCCTTTGAGGAGAAGGAAGAGTTTGATCAGGTCTGCAGACAGTACGGACTGGATTTTATCTCGCTGATTGCGCCCACCTCCCATGACAGAATCCGGATGATCGCAAAAGAAGCGGAAGGTTTTGTGTACTGTGTTTCTTCTCTGGGCGTAACCGGTGTGCGCTCTTCCATTACCACTGATATCCGAAGCATGGTGGAGCTGGTAAAAGGAGAAAAAAAGATTCCCTGCGCGGTGGGATTCGGTATCTCCACTCCGGAACAGGCAAAGCAGATGGCTGCCAGCGCAGACGGCGTTATCGTGGGATCAGCCATTGTAAAGCTGTGCGCCCGGTATAAAGGAGACTGCGTGCCTTACGTGAAAGAGTATGTAAAAAGCATGAAAGATGCCATGAGGGAATAAAAGGCAGGAGAAGTAT
>JBMNRA010000064.1:0-15578 GCA_050944415.1 Ruminococcus sp. | reverse complement strand
CTTCAATCCCTGGATATACAGCTAAGAAGGTAATCTGGTTTAATGCACACCTAGGAAATATATAAATGATGAAACGCAAAGGGATACTTCTATATTTTTTCAACTTAAAGTATCTTGACGCTATCATAATATATAAAATCATTGTAAAAAACTGTGAAATATGATAAGATCCAGATAGCTGATAAATGTGCATTCGCACATAATGTTTGATTTACCGCTTCAAAAGAAAGGATTATCATCGATGTCCCGTAAAAAACCTACCATTCAAATGGTAGCCGATATGGCCGGCGTCTCCCGTGGAACCGTAGACCGTGTGTTAAACAACCGTTCCCATGTACGTCCCGCCGTTTATCAGAAAGTGATGGCTGCCCTGAAAGAAACCGGTTATCTTACACCCAGAGATTCCTATCAGAAAACTCTCTTTGAAAAAAACTATCCCCCCCTGAAACTGGGCGTTCTGCTGCCCAACTGGTCGGGGCATTTTAAATGGGAAATTGAAAATGGTATTGAAGCCGCACGGGAAGAACTGGCTGAATTTCATGTCACCATTGTAACAGAAGAATGCAGTACGGATATTCCGGAAGATACCATTCATCATCTGCAGAATCTTCTGGATCAACAGGTGCAGGGACTGGCTGTCTGCGCAGTCAACGATGTTTCTGTCTGCCGGAAAATTTCTTCACTGGTAAAAAACGGTATTCCCGTCATTACTTTCAACTCCGACCTTCCAGACAGCGGACGGCTTTGTTTTGTAGGGCAGGATTATAAAAAAAGCGGCCGGATTGCCGCCGAGCTGATCAGTAAATGTATAACAAAAGACGCTCATATTCTGGCCGCCGTGGGAAATCTGGAATTTGACGGCCACCGTTCCCGGCTCAATGGCTTTTGTGACCGCAGCCGGGAAGTTGGTTTCTCTGATTCTCAGATTACTGTAATGGAAACCTTCAACGACTACCAGATCACCTACCGAAAAATCACCCAGGCTTTACAGGAACAGCAGAATATTCAGGCAATTTATATGGCCAACCGAAGCGTGGCAGCCTGTACCAAAGCAGTGGAAGCAGCCGGCAGGAAAGGACAGATCCATGTGGTGTGTCACGACATTTCCGAGCATACTCAGACACTCCTGAAAAACGGAGATATTGATTTTTCCATTTCCCAGGATCTGTTCCGGCAAGGTTATCTTCCTTTGATATATTTAAGAGATTATCTTCATAAAGACAAGTATACTCCGGATTTTGACAACAATCCTCAGATTTCCATTGTATGTTCACAAAACCTGTAACTACAAAGTCCTGTATCGGAATATCTTTCTTATTCCGATACAGGACTATCTTTCCTTCAGCCAAACCAGCAGAAGAAATTTTCCTTCCTCTGCTTTCATTTCCATATGCCCCTCATATCTTTCTGTTACTTCCCTGATGCTCTGCAGTCCAAATCCATGATTTTTTTTATCCGGTTTTGATGACTCTATTTTTCCTTCCTTTATTTTGGGCGTCTCTTCTATGGGATTGCTGATCTGAAATGCCAGAAGACCTTTTCGGCATCTGGCGCTGATTTGAATTTCTTTCGTTTTTTTCTTCAGCCTGCCGCAGGATTCTATGGCATTATCCATGCTGTTCGCGAATAATGTACAGAGATCCGCACGGGCTATACCGGTTTTTTCCGGAAGATCCAGGGTATATTTAACATTAATACCCCTTTCCATAGCCATTGCCGTCTTATTATTCATTACAATATTCACCACCCGGTTTTCACAGAACGTTAAATTTCCGGATGTTTCCGAACTGTGAATCAGGTCCCTGATATACATATCCTTCTCTTCTCCGGTAAGAGACAGTATGGCCTGGAAATGATTTGCCATATCATGACGCAGTTTTCTTACTTCAAGCTGCTGCTGTTCCAGGTTGTTATAATAAGTCTGATTCATCTCATATAGCAGCTTCTGACGCTCTGTCCTGTGAAATTTCACCAATACCGCCATAACCCACAGCAGTCCGACAATAGACAGAAGAGCAATCAGAAAAAGCACCTGGTTCATCGACCTCAATCCAGTTATTCTTTCATCATAATAATATGGCTGCATCAGAACGATGGCAGTTACCATTCCCACAGGCGTCAGTGTCAAAACGATCAGAAGCTTCCAGTAACCTGCCGGAAGTTCATAATTACGCTCCGGTATCAGTCGCCGCACCAAAAGCAGCAGTACCGTCCAGAAAATCACGCGCCCCGCCATATGATACGGCTGCATATAATTATCCAGCAGTGCGCTGCAGCCGAAGGTAGTCCCGGAAATCATAAGACTGACCGCCACTTTCTGAATCCCCCTATTTTCACAGCATATATATATGATCAACAGAAACGCGGCTGCAGCCGGAGGAAAATTCGCCAAATCCCCCACGTAAATAATCGTATTGGAAGTTATCGTGCATCCCACATAAAGCAGCGCCTTGAAAAACCATTGTTTTTTTACAATCAGCAGCCTTTCCATCACCCGGCTGCACAGATAACCGGCAATAAAAAAGCAGAGAAAACTGATGAACAGAATAAATCCTTTTACCGCCATTTATTCATCCTCCAGCATGATTCTGGCAAGAGCTGTAGTGGCTTCTGTTTTCATGGATCTGCTGACAGGTATCCTGATGCCGTCTATGCCAATGAAATTGCTTCCGATATATTCCACGTATCGGCCGTTTACCAGATATCTCTGGTGCACCCGCACAAATTTCTGTCCCAGCTTTTCCGACAGCTCGCCCAGCTTTCCATAAAAGGAAATTTCTTTATCCTTCAGAACCAGATATACTTTCCTTTTCTCACTGTAGCAGTACAGAATGTCCGACCGATACAGACGGTACAGTCCTTCTGTATTCTGAACCACGATCTGATCCTTCCTTTCCCTTTTAAATTTCTCCCGCACTCTTTCTATTACTTCCATAAGTTTTCCGTCTTCTGTCGGTTTCACAAGATAGTCCATAGCCTGAACCCGATACCCTTCAAATACAAAGTCCGGGTATCCCGTTACGAAAACAATCAGCAGATTTCTGTCAAATTTCCGTATTTCGCGGGCCGCTTCAATCCCCGAGATTTCCGGCATTTCCACATCCAGAAACAAAAGATCAATTTCTCCCGGGTGATTTCTCAGCCACCGAACCGCCCCTTTGCCCGTGGAAAATTCATAAACAATTTTTTCCGAACCTTCTTCCGTTAACCTTTCAATCTGAAAGCGCAGAGCGTCCCGGGCTCTGCTTTCATCATCACAGATTCCTATCCGTATCATTTTACCATCCGCCTTTATATCTCTGTTTTATTAAGATTACCATTCCTGATTCCCTTACACAACCCGGTGATTTTCCAAACGTTACATACAGAAAACCGTTTTTTACAATATCTGCAATTTGGCGTAAATCATTACCTCAAACCTTCCAAAAATGACACCTGCAAATTTATCTTCCTTCTGATATGGTATCCTGAAAACAAAAAGAAAGAGGTGACAATTCCATGCTTTACGTAGACAATCTTCACAAATCTTACCGCAGCGGAGGAAACAGCTACGAAGTGCTGAAAGGAATCAGTTTCAGTATCAGCCAGGGAGAATTTGCAGCTGTTATGGGGCCTTCCGGATCAGGAAAAAGCACGCTGTTAAACTGTATTTCCTGCTACGTTCCCTTTGATGAGGGAAAAATCACTCTGGGAGGAACGGAATTAAAAGATTTGTCAGAAGAAAAACTGGCAAAAATCAGAAACGAAAAACTTGGATTCGTATTTCAGGATTTCATGCTGCTGGACGGCCTGACGGTCAGAGAAAATATTCTGCTTCCCCGCATTATCAGAGGACAGTCAGGAAAAGAGGGCGAAGAACTGGCAGACCGGCTTTTAAAACTGTTTTCCATTCATCAGATCCAGGATAAATATCCGGCGGATATTTCCGGAGGAGAGCGGCAGAGAACAGCAATAGCCCGTGCTCTGATCAATTCCCCTCTGCTGATACTGGCTGACGAACCTACCGGAAACCTGGATTCCAAATCCAGCCGTACCGTTATTGAAGCCTTTCTGGAAGCACGAGATACATTAAACGCCACTGTATTTATGGTAACCCATGACAGCTATTTTGCATCCTTCTGCGACCGCGTCATTCTCCTGTCAGACGGCGTTGTATATCAGACTTTGGAAAAAAGAAGCAGCCGTATTGAATTTCATGATGAGATTCTCCTCAGAATCAAAGAAATGTGTGGTGATAAAAATGATGACACTGTCTGACATATATGGAAAACTGAGAAAATATAACCGAAAAAACTATATTCTGTACCTGTTCTGCAATTTCATGGCTCTCCTTTTGATTACAGCCTATTCCGCCATGATGTACTCCCCTACCGTATTAAACGTTCTTCCGGAAGGAGGGGACAGCAGAAAACAGGTGATGGCCGTCTTCGTACTTTCCTGTTTTGGCTGCATAGTCTTTACGGTTTATGCCGCCAGTCTCTTTTACCGGACGAAATCAAAAGAAACGGGGCTGCTGATCGCTCTGGGAACTTCCCGCGGAAAACTAAAGAAATCTCTTTTGACGGAAATTCTTCTGCTCAGCGGCTGCTCCTCGCTGGCGGGAACTTTACTGGGAATTCCCTTCGCGGCAGCAATATGGAACATTTTCCGCCTGTTCGTAAAGAATAGCGAGACAGCTCTTTCCTTTGATCTTTCCTGTCTGCTGGTTGCTCTGCTCTTTACGATACTTTCAACCCTCCTTACCTTTCTGCTGGGGCTGATCTTTTTAAAGAAAACCAACGTGATGGATATCATAAATGAATCCCATAGGAATGAACCCGTCCGAAAAGTAAGCGCCTGGCGCGGCCCTGCGGGTATTCTCTTACTGCTGACCGGAGCAGTTCTGGGATACGGCAAAACCGGCTTCTTCATACGCGTCCTTCACCGGTATCCGCCGGCCTGGACGAATATTCTGTACCTCCCGGTCTTTATCGGTTTGTATATGATTCTGCTGCATACAGTGGTTCACGGATGGATAAACAGACGAAAAAAACCTTATAAAGGCATGATTTCCAGAAGCATGATGAAATTTCAGGGAAGGCAGACCGTTAACAACATGCTGGTAATCACTGTCCTGATTGCAGGCGGATGTTTTGCCATTTTTTATCTCCCCATGCTCTGGATCTCCTCCTCCCTGGAGAGCAGTTCCCGCACCAATGATTATATTTACCATTACCGGCAGGATCAGGACCTTCCAGGAGAGCAGGATGTGGAAGAACTGGCGGAGAAATACGGTCTTTCCATCAAAGACTGGCGGTCTGTTCCATTCATCAATCTGGCTTCAGACGGCGACAAAAGAGTAGAAGACCCAGGAGGAAAGTTTCATTATGAATACAATGCCCTGCTGAGTGAAGATAATTTTCTCTCTGAAAGTAATTTTGAAAAACTTACCGGCCTGTCCGTGGATATACCCTCCGGCGTATACTGTCCCGTAACCAATCAGGAGGAACAACACTCTTATACCTTAAGTTCAAATTTCACAATGCTGACAAACACCGTCACATGGAAAACTCTGGAAGTGGTTTTCGGAAATTATCTTCATTATGACGATTTATCCGGTACGATCTCTTACTATGTGCTGAACGATGAGGATTATGAAAAAATTTCCAGAGGACTTACCAGTGACTGGAAAGAAACCATAGTATGCTTTAACCTGGATGGTCATGACAGTTTTCCCTTTGCCGATGAACTTTATAATCGGATCGTTGACTCCACAGACACCGACTGTGAAATCCCCTACTATTATGACCGGGTGGGAAAAATTGCGGCAGAAGAAAAAGGAGAAATCTATTGGGGCGATACAGATAAAATGACGCAGATATCCTCCGACAAAAGAGACTCTTCCGAATTCCGGATGTACTGGAAATATATGCCCAAATTCAGGATTCTGGATCAACAGGATTTTTTCAATACCTTTGCCGTTTTCCTGATGATGTTTCTCTTTATCGCCATTATCTGTACAATGTCCGCCATGATTATCGGCTATACCCGATGCATTACCATATCCATCAATAACCGCTGTGTATTTGATAACTTGAAACGGCTGGGAGCTTCCCCCGATTTTCTTTTAAGGGAGATAAAGGGGCAGGCTTCAAAAGTATTTTTCGTCCCGGCCGCTGTGGGATTAAGCGTTATGTATCTTCTGTACAGTATGATCATGTTTGCCAACGATGGCAAAATCACCGTTTCCGAGATTTACGGGCTTCTGGGATGTTTCGGAATACTGATTGGTTTTTCCCTTATCATCTGGATTGTTTACCGGGTTACACTGAAAAAAATGCTTCTATTATTAAACTTTTTCTTTGGTTTTTCCGGACAAGAGTAATAAAAGGCAGAAAACTGCAGGATATCTTCCGTTTATTTAAAAAGAGGGGTACTTTTTCAACAAGTACCCCCTCTTCTTCCTGATTATATTTTTTCTATTTTCTTTCCTCAAAATATGAATATGGACATAAGACAGCAATCAGGCAGAAAGCGATTTATAAACTCTCTGCCTTTTGTGCGCCTAAATGGCTTTGAAGCATTTGAATGAATGTCTTCACAGATTCAGATGGATTTTTAGCATACACGATTCCGTAGGGCATTTTGTAATCCCATTGCATAGGAATCGTCACAATAGATGGGTGAACATCTTTCCAAATTTTCAGTGTTTCCATTATACAGCCCATTTGTTCGCACTCATTAAAAACGCCGGTATCATAAAAATGTGGCGTATCAAACAGTGTAATTTGCGGGTGCTGCGTTTCAATTTCATCCCGCATTTTATTCAGCACAGGAGAATCCCCCCGTTTCACCAGCATAAAAGTTTCCCCGTCAAGGTCATTCCATAATAGCATCTTCTTTTTGGATAGCTTATGCTTTCGTGGAACCGCAATACAGCAATCAACTGGCGTGAGCGGAAGGATATTGTATCGCTCTTTCCATGTCAGCGAATCACAAGGGCCGACAAAGCAGTCAATCTCCCGCCCCAGCGAATTCAGCATGGTTTCCATACTGGCAGGGCTATCGTCAAAGGGAACAATATGAATCGTGACAGAAAGCGTACCATCGTCAATCTTCGACCACAAATCAACCAGTGTTTTGCAGGGCCGCAGGATGGAGGTGCCAACACGAATTGCCTGCTGTTCATCGCTTGCAATCTGGCGGGCGCGGACAATCGCCTGCTCCGATTGTTTGATCATCTTTTTTGCTTCTTTGTAAATAGAACGTCCGGCAGCAGTCAACTGCGTGCCTTGATTAGTGCGCTCAATCAGTTTTACGTCAATGCGCGATTCCAGCTTGTTCATCTGATTCATGACAGAAGCCGGTGTAATATATAGTTCCTTTGACGCTTTCAGAAAACTTCCCTGTTCGGCTACTGCAATAAAAGTAGTCAGTTCCCGGCTATACATGAAGGCCACCTCGCTTTTAGATTTTCTAAAAACCATTTTAATACTTTGGTATCTTCTATGTCAATCCATTCTTAGCTACAATATCATCAGAAGCTGAAGGAGGGAAAGAAATGGAAACGGTTATACTGAACAATGGCGTTGCAATGCCGATGATTGGCTATGGAACCTATCAGACCCCGGCGTACATGACAGAGCAATGCGTTACCGACGCAATTCGTGTCGGGTATCGCTCCATTGATACGGCGCAATGCTACGGAAACGAGCGAGAAGTTGGCCTTGCCTGTCGAAAATCTGGTATTCCGAGAAGTGAATTGTTTATCACAACAAAGCTGTGGGCCTGTCACGGATTTTCGGATACGCTCCGTTCCATTGACGCTTCTTTGAAAAGGATAAATATGGACTATATCGACCTTCTGCTGATTCATGAGCCTACCGGAGATGTCCATGAAATTTACCGGGCTATGGAGAGTACCTATCGAGAAGGAAAATTGCGTGCCATAGGAATCTCCAATTTTTTGGAGGAACGCTATCTGGATTTAGTCAATCACTGTAAGGTTATCCCGGCGGTCAATCAGGTGGAAACCCATGTGTTCCGCCAGCAAAAGAAGCTGCGCGGGTTGGAATGTCAAATCGGCACCCGGCATGAAAGCTGGTCGCCGCTGGCCTGCGGGCAGAATGGAATTTGGAAGAATCAGACCTTGCTTGAAATTGCCGGACAGCATGGCAAGAGCGTCTCACAAATCGCCCTGCGGTTTCTAACTCAGCAGGGAATCATCATCATTCCGAAAAGCACCAGCTTGCAGCACATGAAAGAGAATCTTGCAGTTTTAGAATTTGATTTGACGCCGGAAGAAATGCAGGCGATTGAACAGCTTGAGGTTGGGCAAAGCCTGTTTGGATGGTGGTAAACAGAAAGGTGATGAAACTCATGGCAAAAAAGATTTTGGTACTGAATGGCGCAGCCAGAAAGAATGGCAACACCGCGAAGCTGGTTCGCAGCTTCACCGAGGGTGCCCGCAGTGCCGGTCATTCGGTGCAGGAATTTTATCTTGACGGTATGGACATTCATAGCTGCAAAGGCTGCCTGCACGCGGAGCGGGACGCGCATAGCCCATGCTCTCAAAAAGATGATATGGATCAGATTTATTCTGCTTTCGCAGACTGCGATGTGGTTGTGTTCGCTTCCCCGCTTTATTTTTGGACAATTACCGGAACGCTGAAAACGGCGGCAGACCGTTTGTATGCGGAGTTGGAATGTCTGGGCTACGGTAAATTTCCGAGGGAAAGCGTGTTGCTTATGACGGCGGGCGGAGCTGATTACTCTCAAGCTGTCACATGGTATCGCACCTATGAGCACAATTTGGGTTGGAAAAACCGGGGTGAAGTTTTAGGCAGCGGCAAAACGGAAGCAGCCTATCGGTTGGGCGCTTCTTTGTAAAAATATCAAAAATACAATATAGAAAGGAAAAACAGACAATGAAAAAGACAATTTTTGTGGTTGGTGCAGGGAAAGGTTTGGGCAACGCAGTTGCCCGCAAGTTTGGAGCAGATGATTTCCGTGTGGTGCTGATGTGCCGCAATGCGGAACATTTGGCAGACTACCAGAGGGAAATGCAGGGCGAGAGTATGGAAGTCGAGGCGCAGGTTGTAGATACTGCCGACCAGACCGCTCTTGCCGCAGCCATGCAGCAGGCCGTACAGACTTATGGTGTGCCGGATGTGCTGTTCTATAATGTGGGTATCACCGCAGCGGACGCGGATGTGTCCGGCGGCATCAACACAATGGTCATGGAGCAGCGGTATCAGGTGGATGTGCTGGGTGCTTATACCTGCATTCAGCAGGTGTTGGGAGAAGATTTCAGCCAAAAACAGGGCGCCATCCTGATTACTGGCGGCGGATTGTCGATGTACCCCAGCGCGGCGTATCTGCCCCTTTCCATGGATAAAGCCGCCCTGCGGGCTATGGTGCTGGCGCTGCACCCGGTGTGCAAAGAGCAGAATGTATTTATTGGCACTGTTCAGGTCTGCAACACCATCGGCGGCTCTGAAAAGTATATGCCGGAGAAGATTGCCGAGCAGTTCTGGAAACTGTATCAGGACCGCACCGACGCCGAGATTATTTACTAAGTTGACTGATGAAGGCAGCGGCCACCCATGTTTCGGATGGCCGCTGCTGTTTTCCCGGAGGTATGTCTATGACAAAGGAAACCTTGCTTACCGGGAAGCCCTGGAAAGGGATTCTCGCATTTATGTTTCCGGTATTCATGGGTTTGCTGCTTCAGCAATTCTATAATACGGCAGACACCATTATTGTCGGCAATTTTTCAAGTGAAGCTGCGCTGGCGGCTGTCGGGGCCTGCGGCGTTTTGACGATGGCCTTTCTTGCACTGGCAAATGGTTTTTCCGCTGGTGCCTGCGTTCTCATTGCACAGTTGTTTGGCGCAGGAGAATATGAAAAAATGCGGCGGCAGACCCTGGCAGCACTGCTCACTTTGATTGGCATGGGAATTGCAGCGACGGTGGTTGGTGTTTTTATCAGCCGCTTTGCACTGCGGTATGTCCTTGCCACACCGGAAAGCCTGCTGGATATGGCGGACACTTATTTCAAAATCTACGCGTTGGGACTGGTATTCCAGTTCGGATATAACATCATTGCCGCGATTCTTCGTGGAATTGGGGACAGCAAGGCAACGCTTTATTTTCTACTCATTGCCAGTATGATCAATGTCGTACTTGACATTCTGTTTGTCTACAATTTCAATATGGGTGTTGCCGGTGCTGCAATCGCAACGGATATTGCACAGATCGCTTCTTGTATCGCTGCTTTTGTCTACATGGTAAAAAAATACCCACTGTTTCGATGGAAGCTAAAAGAATTTACGTTTGAATGGGAACTGGCAAAATTAACACTTCAAAGAGGGTTTCCCATGGCGTTGCAGCAACTAATCGTATCCGTTGGATTTGTTTTTATTCAGCGAGCAGTCAACAGCTACGGAGAAGCAATGACCGCGTCTTACTCCGTAGCACAAAAGGTGGAAACGTATATGACGCTCCCGGCCAATGCCCTGATGACAACGCAAAGCACCTATACGGCCCAGAACATCGGCGCGGGAAAAATAGAACGGGTAATCACCGGCGCAAAGCATACGGTTATCATTTCCGAAGCAATTTCTATCTGCATTTTAGCCGTGGTATTCATCTTTGCAACACCCATTGTCACAGCGTTTGGGTTGGGTTCCGAAGCGGCCGATTACTGTACCTCTCATGTTCGGTGCGTAGCAATCTGTTTAATTCCTTTTGCGTCCTATTTTCCGCTTTTAGGGCTGTTTCAAGGGGCGAACAATGCCTTGTACTCTACTTTTGTTGCTACAAGTGCATTGGCAATTCGAGCAATTTCAACTTATGCGCTGCAAGGGATTCCGGCTATTGGCTATCACATGATTTGGTGGAATACAATTTTCGGTTGGGGACTCGGCTGTATTCTTGCATGGGTGCATTTTTTCAAGGGGAAATGGAAAGTAGCAGTCAGTAAATAGCAAAGCCAAACGATCCAGCGGGCGATCAAGGGGTAACTTCTATTTTAAGGTATTTTTCATTTATTTATATCAAAAAAAATTGCGGGAACCATTCAGTTCCCGCTGATTCTCAATTACATGCTTAGAATATCCGTAATTAAGTAATCACTGCATATAGCTTCTTCCGATTGCGTCTGCTGCCAAAATAGCCGCATATACATCATCCGGCGTCACGGCAAAAGGCATGTTGGAAAGCGTATCTCCATCAGCTGCCGCCAGCTTTGCCACTTCCATGATTTCTTCCGGTTTTATCTCTTTTATTCCCAGTTCCTCCAGAGTGGTAGGAAGACCAACTGCCTGACAGAATTCTATCACTTCTTCAATTTCTTCACTGTCAGCATTTTCCAGAACCAGCTGAACCAGCGTGCCAAAGGCAACCTTTTCCCCATGATACATCTTATGAGTTGCTTCAATAGCAGTCAGACCATTATGAATGGCGTGAGCCCCCGCCAGTCCGCCGCTTTCAAAACCAATACCCGAGAGATACGTATTGGCTTCAATAATATTCTCCACCGCTTTTGTGCAGACTTTTTCATCCGCCGCAATAGCCGCATTCAGACCATATTCCATTAAAGTATCATAGCACAGTTCGGCCAGCGCCATTGCAGCCTGGGTACACTTTCCTCCCACACAGTTGTCCGCGTCAGACTGTCTGCATGCTCTTGCTTCAAAATAAGTTGCCAAAGCATCTCCCATACCTGAAACCAGAAGACGTGCCGGAGCTTTGCTTACAATTTCCGTATCCACCAGGACAATATTTGGACTGGAAGGAAGGAACAGATACCTCTCAAACACACCTTCATCCGTGTAAATTACTGACAAAGCGCTGCAAGGCGCATCCGTAGAGGCAATCGTCGGAACAATAATAACTGGAATTCCTGTATAATATCCGGCAGCCTTTGCCGTATCATGAATTTTTCCTCCGCCTACACCGGCAATCATATCGCATCCTGAAGATTTCAGAATATCTTTTATCCGGTTAATTTCCGTCATACAGCATTCGCCGTTAAACGTTTCAAACTGAATCTCTACACCGGTGTCTTTCTGTCCCGACACTATCTGATCTTCCACCCGTTTCCGACCGGAAGCACTGGTCAGAATACACATCTTCTTTCCATAATTCGATGCATAACCACATAAATTCTGAATAACTCCCCTGCCCTGAATATACCTGCTTGGACTTGCTATTACCTGTGCCATAATTTGTTCCTCCTGTTATTTGATGGAATTTCCGTCCAGACTCGCAGAAATCAGACAACCCTGACCATCATACACAAGTTTCAGAGAGAAAAAATCTCTGTCTTCTCTCAAAAGGCGAAGAAAAATTTTATCACCTTCCCAGATATTCAGATCTTCAATTCTGTCTTTTTCCACCCAGGCAAGTTCCCCTTCATCACACTCTATGGGATCTCCGGAAAATTCATCCGCCGTATACAGACACATATACTCGGTAACCCCGTCGCCGGATATGAAAGTAACCAGTCCCCGGAAGCGCCAGGAATTCAGCGTATAACCGGTCTCTTCCTTTACCTCCCGCAGCAGACACTCCTCCGGACTTTCATCCTGTTCAAAATGGCCGCCTACGCCAATCCATTTATCCTTATTTACATCCTGCTTTTTTACCGTCCGGTGAAGCATCAGATATTTTTCATTCTGCTCAATATAACAAAGGGTACTTAATCTTGTCACGTTATCTGCTCATCCTTCCGTTTTCTTTTGCCGACTTCTCTTCGCAGCACTACTATTAGACTAACACAAACCAACAGCAAAATAAAGAGATACGGGAAAGCAATTACAATGGAAATCGTCTGAATTCCTGAAACACCTCCGGAAACAATCAGAGCAAATGCAATTGCCGCCATCAAAACAGCCCAGAATACTTTCTTATTATTGGGCGGATCAATATTTCCATCCGAAGTCAGCATGGCCAGTACATACGTAGCTGAATTCGCTGATGTAATAAAAAACGTAGTAAGCAGAACAATGGCAATCAGTGACATAACAATGCCAAATTTATATTCATTGAATATGACAAACAAAGCGGTTTCCGGCACTGCAACAATCTGCTGCAGCTGCTCCGGCGTAAAGTGATCCGCCACATTAATGCCCACTCCTCCGAACACAGAAAACCATACCACTGATACCAGCATAGGCACAATCATTACACCGAGAACGAATTCCCGCACTGTTCTTCCTTTGGATATCCGGGCAATAAACACGCCTACAAAGGGAGCCCAGGACATCCACCATGCCCAGTAAAAAACTCTCCAGTTCTGAATCCAGGTACTGTCTCCATTGGAAGACATCCGCAGACTGTCAGGGAAGAAATGTATAATATAATCACCGATTCCCTTCACCAGCATTTCCAGAATTTCTCTGCCCGGGCCGATAATAAACCCCACAACCATCAGCGCAATAAAAAGCACCAGATTAAGATCAGATATTTTCTTAATACCTTTTCCTACGCCGCTGATAGCACTCTGCAGATAAATGGCACAGAGAATGATAATTACAATAATCCAGGTAACCACTTCATTAGGGATGCCGAATAAATATTCCAGACCTCCGCAGATCTGCAGACATCCCATACCAAAAGATGTAGCCACACCGATAACCGTCAACACAGTCGTAAAAATATCCACTGCTTTTCCCGGTATTCCGTCTGTATGTTTCTGACCGATCAATGGTTTTAAAAGTTTGCTGACCATTGTCTGTTCTTTTTTCCTGAACTGGAAGTAAGCCAGACCCAAACCCATAACTGCATAACAGGCCCAGGGATGAACACCCCAGTGCATGAAACAGGAACGGATAGAAAACCGGGCGGCTTCTTCTGTCAAAGGTTCAATTCCCGCCATTGGTTCTATATAATGGGACAAAGGTTCTGCAACACCCCAGAAAACCAAACCTACGCCCATACCCGCTCCGAAAAGCATGGCAAACCAGGAAACTGTGCTGTATTCCGGCTTGTCATCATCTTTTCCCAGACGAACCTTTCCAAACTTACTGAAAGCCACCACCAGCAAAAACAGTACAAAAAACAGCATTACTCCAAGATACAGCCATGAAAAATCCTTTTTCAGAATTCTCATCAGAAAATCCGCAAAGGCCGCAAAAGAATTTCCTCCGATGATTCCCCAGAGTGCAATTACAACGGCAATAACAGCCGAAACGATAAAAACTACATTTCTTTTTTTCAAATTACCCCACCTTCTTTTTTCTTAGTTTTAATATAAAGGACGCCCCTATTCCCAAGACAGACCATACAAAAAGCCAGACGAGCATTAAATTAAAACCTGCTTCCACATTACCTGCATTTTCTCCCCAGGTAATAAAACGGCTGATGACAGGAGCCACAAAAATATCCGGTGTCAGTCCAACCAGCGATATCACACCTGTGGCAATACCGGTCATATGCAGAGGAACCCCTGCATCACCCAGAATCGACCAATAGGTAGATTTGATAACATTAACCAGATAAGAAAGAATAACGGTTACTCCCACACAGAGGAAAATAAGATTATGGGTAAGAAATACCCCTGCTGCACATACCCCTGTGCTCAGGAAAACAATCATCATTCCCGAACCTTTGGCTTTGAACCGGTCAATAAAAAATCCTCCTGTCAGTCCGGCAGCGAAAACGATAATATAACTTCTCACTATAGACAGAGTACTGGATATATTTGCAGGTATATTCAAAACTCTGGTACAGTAAGTTCCAATATAGCCATTTACTGTATTCCAGACCGTATACCCACTCAAAATAACAAATACACAGATCCAGGTAGAGGGACTGGTTATTGTTTTTAACAATGCATTCTCTCCCTTTTTCTTTGTATTTGCATCAGCAGATACTTTTTCTTCAGAAGAATCTTCTTTATCAAAATCCGGTACGAAGAAGATAACAGCCAGCATCAAAAGGAAAAATACAACTGCATTGATCCAAAGCAGCGAACGGAATCCCATTGCTGTAGAAGCAAACAGTCCCATAACGCCAAGACATATAAAAGCTACTATTGTCTGGCCGATTCCGCGAAGTCCCTCGCTGATGCCAAAAATACGGCCCTGTTCTTCGTCAGTTCCCAGATGACGGATAGCGTTCAGATAAGGCGACCAGAAAGTACCTACACTGAATATTCCGTAAAGAGCATGGATGACCAGCAGTATCTTAAATCCCGGATAAAAAGAATACCATATTGTTATCAGACATAATGCAAGAGTCGATATAATTAACAGTTTCTTTGTATTAAACTTTTCAGCCAGAATACCGCTGGGAACGTAACACGCCACATTAAATACTCCATATATGGCACCGATACTTCCAATCTGTACATCCGTCAGCTGCATCGCTTCTTTCATCTGATCATAAAAGGAAAATCGAATCAAAGGCGTCAGATAGGCCATTCCTGCTATCAAACTTAAAATAACAAGCACAAGGGTGCGATTTTTTTTCATATTATTCCTCACTTTCTTCATAATAGTTATCAAAGATAACTTATTTTTCATATTTATGAAATTTTTACACCAAATGTACCTATCTTATTCCTATATTATGATCATAATTATACACAGTTTA
>JBMNRA010000063.1:0-15680 GCA_050944415.1 Ruminococcus sp. | reverse complement strand
CTGTAAAGCATGGCAAAAACAGTGGATTTGAACTGACGGTTGACAGACTTCCATTTTCTCTTCGTCCGTTTACTCATAGATATAAAACCTCCTTTTCGTTGGCGCAGGAGATTTCACCGTTCATAACCATCTGTTTTTCTCTGAAATCCCGCTGCTGTGTGATGAATGAATGTGAAAGCATTGAGATTTCCAAACAGTGCCGGGATTTGACAAACTCCCGGAAGAAGTGCCGGTTACAGAAATGATTTCATAGAAAGGCTCTGCATAAAGCGTCAGAAACAAAATGCTTTTTTGCATTATATCATAGTAGAATTGTAAATACCATCTTTTTTCAAAAACGGCTTGCAATTCATTTTGATTTTTTAGTCTGTTCTTCTCTATAGTAATACAGCCGACTGATTCCACACGCAAATCCGTCGGCTGTACCTGTCACTCGCCGGGATTATCCCGCTTCATTCTCTCTATTAAGTCTTTTATCGTCTCCTTCTCTTCCTCCAGCATATCCGCAATCTCCTCCGGCGTCAGTCCTTTTTCCAGCTTCTTTTTTATCTGTTTCACCAGAATTTCTTCACGGCCTTTTTCCAATCCGATGCGACGGCCCTCTTCCAAACCAGTACGATGACCCTCTTCCCAGCTCTCTTCTTTTTCCTGCCGCATATGCTTCTCCACATCGTATTCATAGATACTCACGTGTATCACCTCCGCCCTGTTTTTCCTTAAAAATTCCGTCAAAATCCCTTCTTCTATGCATTCCTCAACTGCCCGCTCCACAGCTTTTTGCAGTTCCATCTCTTTCGCGTATCTTCTCACTCGGTCGGTATACTCCGCGTAATCCCGCAGGGACCGGCAGGCCTCCATCAGCTTCCGGTTATGCCCTTTGTTGATGTTCAGCATCACCGCTTCCAGTTCCAGCGCCGGATGGTCTTCCGGCAGCGCGAAAAGCTCCGACAGTTTCAGCATCTGCACATCCGGCTGCTCTTTTTCCCCGTTATAAAAAATCAGAAAACGCGGCGGCGGTATCTGCACCTTCCGGCTTCCGTACAGGTTCCGGTCTTTTACCAGGTTGGAATACAGATCGGAAATGTACAACAGAAACCGCAGGGGAAGATTGGGGTTCACGGTAGACTGATGCTCATACAGATACAGCCTGGACGCAATCAGGAAAGACAGATCATTTTTCATCCCCACATAAATCGCGTTCTCCAGCGTATTTACTTCCAGGAGCTCCGGATCGGTATACTGTGTGCTGTTTACCGCGTTATACAGCTCCAGCAGTTCCTTTTTATCACTGTAAAGCATGGCAAAAACAGTGGATTTGAACTGACGGTTGACAGACTTCCATTTTCTCTTCGTCCGTTTACTCATAGATATAAAACCTCCTTTTCGTTGGCGCAGGAGATTTCACCGTTTATAACCATCTGTTTTTCTCTGAAATCCCGCTGCTGTGTGATGAATAAATGTGAAAGCATTGAGATTTCCAAACAGTGCCGGGATTTGAAAAAACTCCCGGAAGAAGTGCCGTTTACAGATGTGATTCATAGAAAGGCTCTGCATGAAACGCCAGAAACAAAATGCTTTTTTGCATTATATCATAATGTTTTTATAAATGCCACTGTTTTTCATGCACAAACGGATCGCATATTCTGCCCGCAAAACAACGTACATCTTTTGCCGCACCTGGAAAGATAATAGATAATAAAAGTAAAAGCCGTTTTCCGACGGCAGATTGGGGGAAATTTTATGGAAACAACTACTTACGGTTATGCACGTGTCTCAACAAAAGATCAGTGCGAAGAAAGACAGCTCATAGCGCTCCGGGAGTTTCCCGTGGCAGAGTCCAATATCTTTCTGGACAAACTAAGCGGCAAGGATTTTAATCGTCCTGCCTATCAGCAGCTAGTTCACAAATTGAAAAAAAAGGATCTTCTGGTCATAAAATCCATTGACCGGCTGGGGCGAAATTACGATGAAATACTGAATCAATGGCAGTTTATTACCAAAAAACTGCAGGCAAACATCGTCGTTCTGGATATGCCGCTGCTGGATACCAGGCAGACAGGAAAAAATCTTACCGGAACATTTGTGGCTGATCTGGTGCTGCAGATTCTTTCCTATGTGGCCCAGACGGAACGTGAAAACATCCGGCAGCGGCAGAAAGAAGGAATCTTTGCAGCCAAACAACGGGGTGTAAAATTCGGCAGGCCTCGAAAGCCTGTACCGGAAAACTTTGAGAATTTAAAGACCGCATGGGAGTATGGAACCATCTCTTCCCGCGAAGCAGCCAGACAACTTTCTGTTTCCCAGGATACTTTCTTACGATGGACCCGCGGCGAATAAAATTGTTTTTTCGAATTTATATCATGATTTGGCACTATTTTCATCACTATTTTATGATTTTTTTATATTTTTTGCTCACTTGAAAGATTATGTAGACTTTTTCAATCTGTTACTATATAATAAAAATACAGTAAAATTTATATGTAATATTGGTTGTTTTGCACAGAAAATGTATTATCTATGGTGATAAGATAAAAAAGAGAAAGAGAACGAAAAAGTCTGCTTTATCTGACACTGCTCCTTCTCCATGATTTGTATATGAATCGGGGAGACCGATTTATATAGAGAAACCAGATTTAAAGGAGGAAAAGAAATGAAGAGAAATGCAAGAAAGTTACTTGCGCTGCTGGCATGTGCCGCAACCGTGGTCTCAATGACCGCCTGCACTACCGGCACCGAAACCACAACTGAGGATTCCTCATCTTCCAGCTCGGAATCAACTGACAGCGGAGAGAAAAAAGATATCAAAGATATCGTGGTTGGTCTGTCCATCGGAAATACTACAGAGGAACGTTGGAACCGTGAGATTGAAATGTTCCAGGAATATGCTGATGAACACGGATTCACTCTGAATGTTCAGAACGCAAACAACGATGCAAATCGCCAGGTTTCCCAGTGTGAGAATCTGATTAATCAGGGCGTTGATGTTATGATCGTACAGTCTCTGGACGCTGAAGCAGCCAGCCCCATTGTGGAATCCGCACATGCAGCCGGCATTCAGGTTATCGCTTATGACCGTTTTATTATGAATTGTGATCTTGATTATTATGTAACATTTGACTCATTTAAGGTAGGCCAGGTAGAAGCTCAGTTCGTTGTAGATGCTGCTCCTGCCGGAAACTATATCTGGCTGAAAGGCGCACCGGAAGATAATAACGCACATCTGGTAGCCGATGGGCAGCAGGATATTCTCCAGCCATACATTGACAGCGGAGACATCACCATCGTTACCGAACAGTGGTGTTCCGGATGGGATCCCAACGAGGCTCTGTCCCACACCGAAAACGGACTTACAACGGCCAACAATGATATTCAGGGCGTTATCGCCTCCAACGACGGTACTGCCGGCGGCGCTGTTCAGGCTTTGGAAGCTCAGGGACTGGCCGGAAAAGTTCCGATCTGTGGTCAGGACGCTGACCTTGCTGCATGCCAGCGAATTGTAGAGGGTACTCAGACAGGCACTGTTTACAAGCCTCTGGCTCCGCTGAATCAGGCAGCCTGTGAACTGGCAGTTGCCATTGCAACCGGCGAAGACCCCATGAACAGTGTTGACTCGAGCCTGGGAACATGGCAGAAACTGAGCAACAATACAAAAGATGTGGATTCTTTCACAGTTGACGTAGAAGCTGTTGATAAAGATAATCTTTATGACATCATCATTGAGCGCGATGGTTTCCACAGTGTAGAAGATGTTTATGCCAATATTCCGGAAGATCAGTGGCCCACATCATCTTCAGCAGACAGCGGAGATGCAGCAGACACCACAGACGCAGCAGAATAATTCCGTCTGAAAACCGATGTGAGATTACCTGTGAATTGCGGGGTGTGCGGCTGCAGCAGCAACCGTACTCCCGCATTCTTTATACCCTTTTTCCAATGGAAAAATAAAAATGGAGGTGTAGTTTATGGCTGATTATATTTTGCAGCTGCAAAATATAACAAAAGTTTTTCCCGGTGTAAAAGCCCTGTCCAATGTATCCTTTAACGTGCAGCGCGGTCATGTCCACGCGCTGGTAGGAGAAAACGGCGCGGGAAAATCAACGCTGATTAAAGTAATCTGCGGTGTTTATCCTTACGGCACCTATGAGGGCTCCGTTATGTTTGAAGGAAAAGAATGCCGTTTTAAATCCATCCGTGAAGTAGAAAAAGCCGGTATCGCCTGTATCCATCAGGAAATGAACCTGATTCCGGATATGAGTGTCGGTGAAAATATATTTTTAAATAATCAGCCCAACAAAATGGGCGTGATTGACTTCGATGCCCTGCATTTTAAATGTCTGGAGCTTCTGAAACAGATCGGACTGGATGTAAACCCGGGTGAAATGGTCCGCAACCTGGGTGTCGGCCAGCAGCAGATGGTGGAAATCGCCAAAGCTCTGGCCCGTGATGTCAAACTTCTTCTGCTGGATGAGCCTACTGCCGCCCTGACAGAATCGGAAGTTGATATTCTTCTGGACCTGGTAGACAAACTCCGTCAGAACGGTGTTACCTGCATCTACATATCCCACCGTCTGGATGAAGTTATGCGCTTATGTGACGATATTACCATTCTGCGTGACGGTGAGACCATCGAAACCCGGCCGAAGTCAGAAATGACGAAAAACGACATGATCTCCCTGATGGTAGGACGTGAAATGAACAATCTGTTCCCGCGGGTACCCCACACCCGGGGGGAAGTTGGATTTGAGATTCGGCATTTTTCCGTTCCCCATCCGGATATCCCGGACCGCATGCTGATCAAGGATGTGAGCCTTAAAGCCTACAAAGGAGAAATCCTGGGTATTTCCGGCCTGATGGGAGCCGGCCGCACCGAGCTGTTCACCGCCGTTTACGGAGCCTTCCGTACGAAAGGAACCGGCGAGGTTTATATCGACGGCAAGAAAGTAGATATTAAGAATCCGCTGGACGCGCTGAAAGCAGGTTACTTCATTGTCAGTGAGGACCGGAAAAAACTGGGTCTGAATCTGATCATGAGCATCAAAGAAAATACTACCTTGTCATCCCTGGATAAAGTATCCAAATTCGGCATTCTGAATGAGGACGCGGAGGTTGCCTATACGACAAAGTATGTGGAGGAAATCCACACGAAAACACCAAGTATTGAAGTACCCGTTAATACTCTTTCCGGAGGAAATCAGCAGAAAGTGGTTCTGGCGAAAGCTCTGATGAGCGAGCCGAAAGTCATGGTTCTGGATGAGCCGACCCGTGGAATCGATGTCGGCGCTAAATATGAGATCTACAAGATTATGAATGAACTGGTGGAAAAAGGCGTTGTTATCATCATGATCTCTTCTGAAATGGAGGAAATTTTTGGTATGAGCGACCGTATCATTACCGTCGCCAACGGGGAGATCACCGGCGAATTCGATATATCAGAAGCGACACAGGAAGGCCTGATGCGCGCAGCAGTAGGGAAGGAGTAAAAGCAATGGCAGACGCAAAAAAAAGAAGCAATAAATTAAATTTTCGTACGCTGACGATGGTTCTTGTACTGGTTCTTTTATGGGTTGCCTTTACAATAGCCACCAGCGGAAACTTTATCACTACCCGCAACATATCCAACCTGATCCGTCAGGCGGCCTTTACCGGCATCATGGGCGTAGGTATGACCCTGGTAATCGTTACCGGCGGTATTGACCTGTCGGCAGGCATGACCATGGGCTTTATCGGATGCGTTATGGCCGTATGTCAGGTATGGTGGGGGCTGTCCACACCGGTTACCATCTTAATCGGTATTATTCTTGGTATTGTCATCGGTATCGTAGAAGGCGTACTGATCGCCTATACAGACATCGCACCCTTTATCGTAACCCTGGGCGCTCAGCTGGTATTCCGGGGCGGCATGCTGGCTGTAACGGGAGGTCAGACCATCGCGCCTTTCCAGGAATCCTACAAATTCTGGGGAACCGCTTATCTGGTACCCGCTGCCGGCTGGGTGATCGCGGCCGTTGCCATCGTATGCCTGGTTGCCAGCGAACTGAACAAACGGCGCGCAAAACAGAAATACGGCACTCTTACGGAATCCATGGGTGAAATGGCCGGACGCTGTGTTCTTTATTCCATCCTGATTATCGCCGTAATTTTCGTCCTGAACGATTACATGGGTATTCCGATTCCCGTTATGGTAATGGCCATCGTGGTTATCCTGTTTACCTTTATCTCTCAGAAAACTACCTTCGGCCGCAGCGTGTACGCGATCGGCGGCAACACCGCGGCAGCACGGTACGCCGGTATCAATGTAAAGAAAACGCTGACCATGGTTTACCTGCTTAATGGTCTGCTGTGCGCGGTCGCGGCAGTTGTTTACACCGCGCGTCTGAATGGCGGTACTGCTCAGGCAGCCAACGGAAACTATGAACTGGATGCCATCGCGTCATCCGTCATCGGAGGTACTTCCATGAGCGGTGGTGTTGGTAAGGTTTCCGGAGCCATCCTCGGCGCTGTTATCATGATGTCCATCGATAATGGTATGTCCATGATGAACCTGGATGCTTACTGGCAGTACATGGTAAAAGGTGTGATCCTGGTTGCCGCGGTACTCTTCGATACCCAGACCAGAAAACGCAGCAAATAAAAAGCTTATTCTCTCTTATTTATCAACAATCCGGCCGCGCCGGAGAGACTGATGATTCGGCCTCTCCGGTGCGGCCGGAGTATTTTATTAATTGGCGTAATCTCATAGATTTACAAAGAATCGCGGGGATATTCTGATTCCTGTACATCAAGCAAATTTCGAATATAAATATAGGTATCCCCGTTTTTCTCCTCTACATCTGTATCCGTATTATACTGCACCACAATACAAAGCCTTTCATTCAGATCCACGTCATTGCTGCTGGAAAGCACCTGAAATTCATATATAAATCGGGAATCCGCAATATAATATACATTTTTTCCATATTCATCACTGGATACTTTTTCTTTAAAAGTAATTTCCCTGTCACTTTGCTGAACAATGTCACATTCCACATTGCTTGTTCTGTCACTCATTTCATGGTCCTTACCTGATTGAACCCAAAACATGATTACCACACTGCACAAAACAATATTAAGCGCAATGGAAATTATCAAAAAAAATCTGCCTCTGTTCATTATACCGTCTCCTTCACTGTTTCTTTTTTTAACATGTCCAGAATAAACGTAGCAATAGCGATGACAATCGTTGAATATGAATACACTCTGACACATATGGTAAGGATATCGTTTTCACCAACTGCGAATATACCAATTAATAAAACAGCGCCTGTAATAATCCAGATGAATCTGAAAATATTGGACAGCTTCATATTTCCTCCCTAAAAAAATTATCTCTTCCTTATTTTTTTCACAACTGTCTCAACGATTAGAAGCGCGGTAGTCAGAAAACCATAAATAACAGCCAGATCTACAAGCATATCATTTCCTTTGGTAATCACAAGACTGAGTATAAGAACAAAAGCAATACCAACCCAGATATATCTTAAAACTTTGAATGTTGTCATTTCAGCTACTCTCTCTATTAATATGCAGGTGAAAAAGATGTATATGATCCATAATAATCACCGGTACTATCAGTAAACGACCAATTATACCTAAACTGATGTATTAAGGTTGAGTTAAATTTATATATACTGTTTCTTATAGTTCCACCAATCGTACTACCTGCAATTGTTGATAAGGCATTCCCCATAATTGAGATAACATGCGCACCTGTAACTTCACCGATTGCTGCTGCAATAATACCTGCAATTACCGCCACTCCAGCTCCGTTTGACCAAGAAACTTGATCAGTCATCGTTGTCATATATATCCAACTATCCGCTCTTGTCTGCACATCTTCCTGTATCTGAGATAAACTTCCCGTACCGCATAATTCACCATTGAGATATATAGAGCCCGTATCAATATCACATTCTATCATATCAACATTCTTCCTGATATATGTCTGTAATCACTTTCTCAGCGCCATTTGATGCGCTTACTGCCAACGGTTGCATCAATAACACAAGTGATAAGATAATAGATATCGAAAATCGAATACTTTTCATATAGCAACTCCTTTCTCCAAAATTCTTTTTTAGATTATTTTATCCTCTTCCTCATATGTTATAAGCATACTATACCAATTTTTTTAACCTTCAGAATACTATGTCCTTTATCTGTCAAATATTGTCCTGCAGAAATCCCAGCACATTCGGAAGATCCGGAGATATCTCACGCAGAAGGCTGTATCCGATACCTGCCAGGCCCGTCATGAATCCGGGAGTTACAGCATCTTCCATCCATAACCACTCGTCTTCGCATTTTACTTCTCCCGGAAGAGGAAATCCAGCTGCTTTGGCCGCAAATTTCAGTATCTCACGGATCCCGGCATTTCCATGACAGAGACATCCGGATTCTTTCCAGGTTTCCGCTGTTTTCCGATAAGCTTCCCTTGGCATCAGAAGACTATCCTCCATTTCCGGAAAAATCTTTTTTATCCACAGCCGTGCCAGCAGAATGCCCGGAGCTCCGTGGCACCAGGCGGATGTATCTTCTGGTTTTTCCCCTCTTATATCCATCCAGTTTCCATATTCCCGGTCGAACAGCGTATTTTCATAGCGAAGCATTTTTTCAGCGGCTATCCTGTATTCCTGTTTTTTTACCATTTCCCAGGCAATTGCCAGAGAGAGCGCGATTCCGCTGTTTCCATGGGCAAGTCCGGCCAGCGGTACATCCTTTCCCTCTTCCATCAGGCGATCCGCCAGAAGCTCCGCTGTTCTTTGATATCTTTCGTCCGGAAATTCCCTGTACATCATCCACAGAACAAGGATAAATCCTGCCTTCCCTGCCAGAAGATCCAATTCCTTCACTTTCAGGAAACGTTCCATCAGCCGGTCGCAGTGTTTTTTTGCGTAAATCCTGCAGGCTTCTTCCCCGGTAATCTGATATAAGATGATCCAGCTGTACACCAGGGAGGCTTCGCCGGTAAACAGTCCCATGGGACTTTCCCCGGGCAGTTCATCCCGGCATGTATGCGCTGCCAGAACATCCATTGTTTTTTGGCTGATGATCCGGTATCCCTTATCACCATATATCCGTGCTGCCGCTGTAAAAAAAACCGCAATCCCCGCCAGGCCCTGATATAAGTACAGGTCAACACAGGCCGGTGAAACAGCCCCTTTCGTTTCATGCCGGACTCCCAGCCAGGTTATCTCCCCGTCCTGATACATCATCTCCCTCTCCAGCTGCTCCGCAATCTCTCTCACATTCATTTTCTCTTTCAGCCAAGGTTCCTTTCTTATATCCGGCAGCAGAGAAATAAGGATCCGTTTCTTCTGCAGCTGGCAATCCTTTTCTGACAGACGGTCTGTTCTTTCCTGCAGCGTCCGGGACACCGTACCGGAAAAATATCCCTTAACCACCCTTTGGTTTTCCAGATAAAAGTCCTGTTCCTTCGCATAGAACAGAGGCACGCAAAATCCGGCAGTTTTTTCCTGTTCATATTTTAATATCTGCTCTCCAGACCGGATACCTTTTTTCAAACCCTTTTCCATATGGCTCAGCAGAGCCTGCCGTTTCTCTTCCTCCTGCATCATTTCCGGAAAGGTCAGCATACTCTGGTACATTATGTATTCCTGCGTATTTCTTATGACACAGCGGCTTTCCCGATGCACTGTCCGCTCTATATTCTCCTGAAACATCTCTTTATGAAGAAGGATCTGCTCATATGCTCTTTCAAATCCGTCAAGCAATTCCTTCACGTAACGCCGGTAATCCTGCTTCTCTTTGTACAGCGCCGGAAGACTGCCTGTCTCTTCTTTTGAGGAATAGCGATAATCAATTCGCATATCCGATGTGCCTCTGGCAGTAACGCAGGGCACCCTGTAAATTCCCTGCTGTTTTCTGTCACTTCGGATCGCCCCCATATCCACCCGTCTGCCATCTCTGCTGGCAGGAAGCATTCCCGTCTGACAAACAGAACCCAACTCTCCTTTTTCCATCCAGAAACGATCCGGAAACACTTCCAGGTCAATGAAAACCGGATACTTTCCATGAGCAATCACATTCTCTCCGTGCAGATCGGAAATCCCCAATACATAGGCAAGACACATCTGAATTCCCATGCTGGTATAATATTCCCTTACTTCATCCTCATCTCTGCATCCTTCTTCTGTTACTTCCAGTTCCCAGCCGTATGCCTTTTTGTCGATATAACGATACTCGTACGTTGTCTGTCCGCACCAGTGATGGAGCTGATGGCTGAATTTCTGGTATGATGCCAGATTCGTCAAGCCATGAGGTTTATAAAATAATCCGGAACCATTTCCCATTTCCAGCCTTACCACTGTTTTTCCAGAGATATGTTCATCGGACCATCCTCCCTGTATCCCGGCAATACGCCCCATTGCTTGTCCCTGATACAAAATATCTCTGATCTCTTCCCGATCTCTCATATAATGCAGAAGCACTTCTTCTATATAATCAACATAAGACTGCAATTTTTCCTTCAGCAGCAGATACAGCACTGGATATTTTCCAAAAAAATATTCCTGATAGGATGGTTTCCGCAGATAATTTTCCAGATAATACAGATACTCCTCCCGGCTGTCTTTTCCGACCAATTCGCCGTTTTCTTTACATTTCCACATTTCCTGAATGCCGCAGCGGACATACAGCCACTGTATCTTATCCAGGCAGCTCTTCAGGAATTCAGCCAGCACCTTTTCTTCTATTTTAAATCTTCTGCTGAGTGGCTTTATCCGCTCGATTCCTTCGGAATAAAACCTGTAATAAATAGGTTCAAACAGAATCTCATTCTCTCCGTCAAAGCACTTCTTTTTCATCTTCCCCTCCCGTATAACAAAGCAGGGCGGAATCCTATATTCCGCCCCAGTATTCCGTCAGCAGCAGAGGATAGTTAGAAATCCACTTCCGCTATCTGTAAGGATTTCGTTTTCTTCCTGATCTGTCCGCTCATTCATCTCTTCGAGCTGATCCATTTCGTATCTTAAATTTCCTGCCGGATTACTTGTTCCTGTTATTTCATATTTGTTTTCCATATTTTTTCTCCTGATCATTTACTGTTTAACGTTATAAAAACTGCGAACTCCTTTCCACTGTCTTCAATTTTCATCTCCCCTTCCGCCAGAGATACAATCTCCGCCACACTTTTCAAACCCAAACCGTGCAGCGCCTTATCCCTCTTTGTCGTCTCATACAGCCCGCTCCTTTTTCTTCGTCTTCCCTGATATGGATTAACCACCCGGAGCAGAAACATACCGTTGACAGATTTTATGCTTACCCATATTCTGCGCATCTTTGGCTCCAGCTCCATTACTGCTTCTACGGCATTATCCAGTAGATTCCCCAGCAGAACACAGGTATCATTCTGTTCCATGGGACTGCTGCATATATCACAATCAATTTTCCAATGGACACCCTTTGATACATGCATCTTATAATCCATCATGCAGTCAATCACCTGATCACCCGTGTAAACTGGTACTTTCTGTGTATTTAAAATCTCTTTCCTATCTGACAGATACTCCAATGCCCGCTCATACTGCCTGCTTTTTATGTACTCCGTCAGAAGCGCGTTCTGATGAATGGAATCATGCGTCTGTCTTCTTTTTTCTTCGTACCTGTCATTTAACAAGAGGTACTGCTGGTGGACGATATCATAATTCTTCTGTATCATCTGTTTCTGATACTTCATATCCGCATATGACCTGGTGATAATGAAAATATAGACTCCGCTGCCGCACAGAAGCAGTCCCAATAAAGCCACATGAATATCTACATCCCCCGGGATATATCTCAAACGGGCATTTGGCATGATAATCTGATCGAATAAAAATAGTTCTGCTAAAATAACTAAATCTAACAATTTATATACATTCTTATTCTCAAACTTTAAAAAAGACCTGCCCTTTCCTTTCCAGCATAACAGAACGGAAATCACTACCACTAAAAGCGTTTCCACGGCATGGATCCAGTGTATATCCTCCCATCTTCCTAAGACATATTGTATAAAAGCAATGTTTCGTATCCAGGCACAAAGATAGACAATAAAACCTTTCAGATAGGATAAATGGAACCAGAAAATAAAATTTTTTGCGGCAAGTTCCCAAATATTCCCACGGAAGAATATCTCGCATAGAATAAAGTAACATATGGCAACCACCACATATTCTATCGGTGAGTACATCGTCAGCTTGCTGTTGACAACGGACATTGCCGCTGTCATCCACACCAGCGCCCAGAAGATCCCCTTCGCCGCTTTGCTGTCCCAGCGCATTTTTTCCTTTCCCACCGTCAGCTTTACGCCGCAGTATGTGGTTACAATAATCTCCAGTATCCTCAGCCCATGCCCCAGACTCATGTTAACCTCCCCTCTGTGCAGCGCGGCATAAGCTCTCACATCCTGCTGTGCCAGTAGGCGCTGACAGCTTTCTTCACTTTCTGAAATTGTCCGGCGCTCACCGGAAACTCTTTTTTATCACGCATGATAATTTTACCGCCGCTTATTTGCAGAACGTGTTTTATGTTAACTATAATGCCTTTGTCGATATAAAGAAAATCTTCCGACTGCAGCCTGTTAAAGGCGCTGCTTAAAGAACATCTTTCCTTTTCCTCTCCTCCCGCCGTGTAAAACCAGATGTACTTTCCCTCTTTTAGCAGATAGTAAATTTCATCGTGATCCAGCTTCTTTAAACTGGAATACGTTTCGATAATATAGTACCGTTTCTTCACCTCCTCCAGCTCTTTCAAAAGCAAATCCAGCGCCGGCGGGAGTTTCCGGAGAATCTCGTCCTTCATAATGTACCGATATGCCTGCTGTTCATACCCGGCAGGGCTGTACTCAATATGGGAACTGATAAAAATCAGATGGGGACGAAACTGGTACATCCTGATTTTCTGCGCCAGCATCAGCCCGTTCATATCCGGAAGCTCCACATCCAGAATAAAAATATCGAAATACCTTTTATCCTCCAGCAGCCAGAGCAGTTCTTCCGCTTTCCCGCAGGTTTCCACCTCGATACTTTTCTGACATGATTCCGCATATGCCAGAATTGTTTCTTTTACCTGTACCCGACACGCCGCGTCATCATCGATCACTGCAATCCTTGTCATTTTTCCCCCTTCCTCATTTCTGTTACAGAAATATACTTATTATAACATCTGTTCTTCCAAATGACATAAATTGTCCTTATTTTCCTGATTTTTGTCCTTCTGTTCAAAATAGGATTATTATCTTTTCCATACATCAGCTTACTATTTACCTGCTATTTACCAATTCCCTTTAAACAATCATTCTTTCAATTAACATTGTAAACCAAATCGAATACAGTATAATCGAAAGGCGCTTGAGGAATAAATGTATACAGTAAAATTCACTACCGCTTATAAAAAGAGCTACAAGCTCATGAAGAGGCGCGGTTTGGATCTTACGCTTTTAGATAATGTTGTTGATACACTTCGTCAGGGCAAACAACTCGATGCGAAATACCACGATCACGAATTAAGCGGCAAATTTAAAGGGTCCCGTCTTATTTATATGCTAGAAATCGCCACACTCCGCATGTCTCTTTGCGTGGCACAAGGAACAAAGAGAGAAAATAATCCGCCCTGCAGGTCGCTCCCTGCACGGCGGATATTTTAATTATTATTCTGCTGTCTGCCTCTGGTATTTTTGAATCACATGCTGTGCCATCTGCACATCCTTCTCATTCACATATATGTAATACATAATCTCTACATTGATGTTTTCGCCGATCTGCCCAAGAATAACTCCGGTTCCCCTATTCTGCATTCCCATATTTACCGTTTTCGTCTCACAGGGAATATGATTCTGCTTCAGCGCAGTTATCATCAGACCGAATAATTCGGCATCACTGGTTAAGAATACTTCTTTCATCCTGTTTTTCCGGAAAAACATACGAATTCTCCCTCGTTCCATTCATTTTTTGTCATTATATCATATCTCTGCTTCAGGAACACGGATTATTTTTCTTCCATCGCAAAATCCTCTCCAGTTTCTCTTTCACTTCTCCTTCCGCCCCTTCATCTGTCGGCTCATAGTATCTTCTGTCTTTCAGAGCATCCGGCAGGCACTGCATGGCGCTTACTTTTTCTTCCGTATCATGGGCATAAATATAGCCTTTGCCATAGTCCAGCTCCTTCATAAGCCCCGTGGGCGCGTTGCGTATCTGAAGGGGAACCGGCTGAGCCGGCATACTTTTGATATCTGCCTTACAGCTTTCACAGGCACGGTACAGAGCATTGGATTTTGGCGCCATGGACAGATAAACCACCGCATGGGTCAGGTGTACGTCACACTCCGGCAGGCCAAGAAAATGGCAGGCCTGATAGGCGTCCACAGCCACCTGCAGCGCATGGGAGTCCGCCATTCCAACATCCTCGCTGGCAAAACGCACCAGCCGCCGGGCAATGTAAAGAGGATCCTCTCCTCCGTCCAGCATCCGGCACATCCAGTAAACAGCAGCATCCGGATCGCTGTTGCGCATGGATTTGTGAAGAGCGGAAATCAAATTGTAATGTTCCTCCCCGTTTTTATCGTATAACAGGGATCTCCGGTTCATACACTGAGAAAGAATCTCTTCATCTACACAAATTTTCCCCTGGGGATCCATCCGTCCGTTCAGCACCGCCATCTCCAGCGTATTCAGCGCCGTTCTGGCATCTCCGTTGGCAAATCTGGCAATGGAGCGCAGCCATTCCTCTTTCATTTCCACTTCCATATTGCCAAAGCCTCTGGGGCTTTTCATGGCATGCGTCAGCAGTTCATAGAGATCCTGCTCCTCCAAAGGTTTCAATATGAATACTTTACACCGGGACAGCAAAGCGGAATTAATTTCAAAGGAAGGGTTTTCCGTAGTAGCTCCCACCAGTATGATGCTTCCTTTCTCCACATAGGGAAGAAAAGCATCCTGCTGCGCCTTATTAAAACGGTGAATCTCGTCCGCAAAGAGCAGAGTACGGATTCCCATTCTGCGGTTGCCTTCCGCCTGATTCATCACTTCTTTAATTTCCTTAATGCCGCTGGTGACGGCGGAAAATTCTACAAAATCCGCCCTTGTCTGTCTGGCAATGATTCTGGCCAGAGTTGTCTTTCCCACACCGGGAGGCCCCCAGAAAATCATGGAGGAAATCTGATCCTTTTCTATCAGGGTTCTCAATATTTTCCCTTTGCCCACCAGATGTTTCTGCCCCACATATTCATCCAGCGTCTCCGGTCTTAATCGGCTGGCCAGGGGAGCCTGGGTTTCCCGGTTGTCAAAAAGACTCATCTGTTCCATCATAGCTGAAGGCCTCCTTATCATTTGCCTTCATTATATAGCCTGCCCTGCTGTATTTCAACCAAAACACCCTTTCTGTTCCGAACAGGGTTCCGCACAGGGTTCGAATCGAATTCAGTTGACATAACATAACTTCTGCTGCCGGAACAGCTCATAAAACACCAGATCCTTCTGTTCCAGATTCTCATGACAGAGCCTGACAGCGCTGATCTGAGAGTTTTCATAGGTTTTAAAATAGTAAATGCCTCTATCCGCATTGACGCAGCAGGAATAAACCGTCCGGTCCTCCTTGTTTTCCGGCGTCCGCACGGAACCTTTGACCATGGATACATTGTCCAAAAT
>JBMNRA010000062.1:0-15825 GCA_050944415.1 Ruminococcus sp. | reverse complement strand
TTTCATGGAAGGAAATATCCCTTTCTTGCGATAACGTCGATACCACCCATATATGGATGATGGCGTATATCCTATTTCTTCTGATACTGATTTTACATTCTCTCCATCAATAAAACAACGCTGAATTATTTCTAATTTAAATTCAGGAGAAGCCTGCTTCCAATGATTCATCTGCGGAGAAGTGTAAAGCTCTGGATATTTCTTTCTCCAGTGATATAGCATAGGGTTAGAGGGATAACCAAGAATTTCTATAACCTTTCTTGGGGAACCAGTAGAATCCAGCAACTGTAATGCGGTAGCTATTTGTTCTTTTGTGTATTTCATCGTTAGTCACGATGTGCAAGAGTCCAACTTTTTGTCCGCACCCCCGTGCTATGTTTATCTCTCCTTCTGACAGCAGTAGAAGGAGGAATAATACGAATGAGTAAATATATTCCAGGTAATCAGAAACACCTTACCCTTGAAAACCGTATTTACATCGAAAATGAATTGAATAAGGGAACATCCTTTAAGGATATTGCCAGATTCCTGTGCAAGGACCCAACTACTATCTCAAAAGAGGTAAGGGCTCACCGACTTTCCGACTGGTATCACAAAGGCACATTTTATAATGCCAAAAACTTCTGTGTTCACCGCTATCATTGCAGGAAAACGGGGGTATGAGAAAGAAACACCTTACCTATGACTTTTGTTTCTATATTATTAATTTCTGCTCACTATTCCTTTTTGTTTTGTCTTAACTGCCGGGTGGAATGGATCATCATAAAAATGCCCATCCCGATAACGATTGCACAGACGCCGGCTCCTGTAGATCCTATCATGATTTGACGGAAATATAGGGAGGTATTCCCTGTATCAAACTGACTCAGCATGGCTGTCTCCAGTGAAAGCATGGAAACCAGCGCTGCGGCAAGGCTGACTTTTCTTGCAGCTGACATGACAGGGCTGTGATATTTCCGGTAGAGAACCACATTGACCACTGCCATGATCGTGATATAAAAAGTGTACAGCGCCATCACATAGATCAGGACTCCCTCATATTCAAATCCCTCATTCAGAGAAACTGCCAAGATCACCAGCCCGGCAAGCGCCAGGTTCATGACGATCAGGATCACGCCGCACATCCGGTACCATTTCCACTCGGCTCTCAGGTTCTCCCCGAATCCATGTCTGTGTGCATATCTTACTAACAGGAAGCGCATGATAGACAGACAGATATAATAAGCCGCCAGAGACCCAAACCAAGGCGAATGGTAACAGATCCCTGTAAAAGCGTTGACTCCGGCATACAGGAGATTGCCGGCAAAAGAAGTGTCAAGGGACATCCGCATTTTAAAAGGGATATCTTCCATATATTGACTGACGAAAGGATTCTGTTGGACCCTGCGGCTCCATTTCAGAATACAGGGCACGACACGAATACATACGATCAGCAACGAATACGCGGACAAAACATAAGATACATATGCGACTGGGCTGTCATCCCCGGCGATCAGAAAGGCATATATCAGCAGACCTGCAGAGATCGGAACACTCAGGACCACAACTACCGCTCCGGGAAACAAGAATCCGTACAAGAACTTAATGATATGCTTCATTGCTTTTCCTCCCTCGGTGATCATTATATACCATAGATTATTTGTTAATGAAATGTTTTCCCGGGGATTTTAGTTATATAAGATCAGCAACGGCGGTATTTATGTAATACCCCGCCCACGCATTTCACTCATCTTTTTGCATGTGCATCGATTATTGAGGCCGTCCGGCCTTTTTACTCGCCTCCATACTCTCCCTGGCAATTTTTTTACTGGCTTCTACACTTGCCTTACCAATATCGTTTTCATCATTATGATATATAGGCTGTGCTGCCGTCTCCTTTGAAGATGCCGCGCGTGCCGCCTGCTCAGCAGCAAGCCGTTTCTTCGCGTCTTCCACAGATTCACCTTCTCTGGTCAGAAACTGATCCACAAATTTATCACTTATCTGATTGAACCCGTCTACAACACCGTTTTCAATCTTCTTATAACCACCAACAACGCCTTCCTCTATTTTCTTGTAGCCGCCTACGACCTTTTCCGCGATCTTTTCATTTACCTTTACTAATTTTGATTTTGCCATTTCTAATTTCTTCCTAAAATAATTTAATTAACAGTCACTTACTTTAACCCTTTTACGATAGGGATCAGGCAGAGCAGCAGAATGATTCCTACCAGCCCTACCAGGATTCCCTGAAATAACATGTTCCACACCATGACCATGCACATGCCGACGCCAAGTGCCAGAGCTCCGACGATGCCGAAAAGAATTGTTCCGACTGCTTTCCCGTTCAGTTTGACTGCCGGTTTTCCTTCCATCTTACGGCGGACGATCAGCATGGCAAACAGGATAACTGCGCCTATCGCTCCCATCACGATTCCTTGGTTAAAGGCATTCCACTGGGGGAGCAGGCACATGCACATGCCGATGGCAAAAAGTATTCCTCCAACAGTCCCCATAATCATTGATACAAAGTTTTTCTTTTTCATTATAAACAGCCTCCTTTATGTGTTTTCCACTTGATGACTGTATTGTAGAACGCCTTTGTTTCTGAATTCGTTCTGTATTGTTTCTATATTATTAATTAAATCATAAGTTGTTCTTTAAGCTTCTTAAACTCCTTCTTTTTCTGCGGAAAAAATAATCTTAAACACAAAATGGTAATTTTTCATATCTCTCTTACTTCCTGGCAGGGAAGGACGCCCCCGTCTCAAATTGCTTCGCTACATCTTTCAGATACTGTCTGATTGGCAAATGCTGAGGGCATGTCTTTTCACACTGTCCGCAGCCGATGCAGTCGCCGGCCTTACCGTGTTTTAAGGAAATATTGTTATAATATACCGCATGGCTGGAAAAACTGCCTGTGGTGCGGGAAATACTGTTGTACAGAGCAAAGTACTGAGGGATGGCGATGTTTTTCGGACAATCGTGAGTACAGTAGGCACAAGCTGTACAGGGGATGTGTAAATGATCATCGGCATATCGCCCCACCAGTTGGGAAATCCCAGATAAACCGTGTCATATCCTGACAGATCTGCCGTATCCGCAATAGCCGGACGGGCATCGCTGCTCTGCTCCTCCTGCGCGACATCCAGAAGCTCGTCATAATCGTCTGTGTAAGGTTCTGCCGGAACAATTTCAAACAAATCTGCACCAGTCTGATTCTGGATTTCCTGTGCTACAGCTTCTGTATTTCCCGACCATGAGAAATAAACGATCAGCGCGCCGCTCTCTTCTCCGGTATTTTCTTCATCATTTTCTTCCGGCACAGTGTCAGCGATTTCTGCCGACTGCTGAGATTCAGCGTTTGCTTCCGTCTGATCAGATCCGGTACTTTCAGATTCTGTTCTGCTGCTGCATGCAGCCAGACTGAAAACCACAGTCCCGGCAATCATTACGGAAAACAGCTTTTTCAGTAACTTTGTTTTCATATAGCTCCTCCAGCTCCTTTACTCTTTGCCGATATTCATACATTTTCCGATCACATCCCCTGTGCGGAGATACTCGTAGGTCGGCATCTCAAAAAGAACCGGTTTCAGCGTATGGTAATCAATCTTTCCCGCATCGTTTAATACGTTTTCTTCTGCATAAACACCGTCGATCTTGCAGATAAAGCTCTCAAACCCTTCCGTCTCATAGATGTCATCCACAACGCAGTCCATAACTACCGGAGCCTCGTCAATTACCGGCGCTCCTGTTCCTTCTGTATGAAACTCAAACATTGTGGATTTATCTACTTTATTTCCGCTGACACAACCTGCACGGTCCGCTTTTTTCAGCATTGCTTCATCCACAATATTTACCGTCAGTGCGCGGGTCTCCTTGATTCCCTGATTGGTATAGTGGGGTTTTGCAAGACTGACCATAATCCGGTCATGGCCGATAATTCCCACATGTCCCACCAAAACATAATTCGGTTTTCCATTTACCATCGTTCCTACCACAACAAGCGGTGTGGGATAAAGTGCAAGGCTTTTTCCAATATTTTTTTTCATGATCTTTTACTTCCTTCCATTTTTGCTTATTTCAGTTTTTCCTGTCTTCATATGTATTGTAAGACGAATCAGACTTCAAGTCTAATACCTGTCCATTATCATTTTCCATACATTTTATGAATAGTTCTTTCGCTTTTTCTGTTTTATAAAATTCTGTCCACTGCAAGTCCTATCACCACTGAGAGCAGGATCACATAAGCCAGATAAACGGCAAATCTTTTCAAACCCAACACAATCTTCAGCGCTCCCAGATTCGTAATCTTTGTTGCCGGGCCGGTGATCATAAATGCTGCCGCAGACCCCATGCTCATTCCAGACGCAAGCCACTGCTGCAATAAGGGAACCGTACCTCCGCCGCAGGCATAGAGAGGCACTCCGATCGTTGCAGCCAACAGTACGCCAAAGCCCTCCTGTTCACCGAAAAGTTCTGCAAATGCATCTGCCGGCACGTACCTCTGAAACAATGCGGAAAGCAGTACACCAATAAGAAACCAGGGAGCGGTGGCCCGGATATTTCTCCCCAGATTTTT
Organism: Ruminococcus sp.; assembly: GCA_050944415.1. GTDB lineage: Bacteria > Bacillota > Clostridia > Lachnospirales > Lachnospiraceae > Ruminococcus_G. The sequence continues at coordinate 11,264 of JBMNRA010000062.1, read as the reverse complement.
CAGAAACCGCATGGCCGGATTCGGATCTGTGTCCCGGCCGGTTGATTCGGAAAAACCGCTGAAATTAAAGTAACTTCTGTTCTTATAAAAAAAGCGTACGCAAAGGCCCGCCCCCAGCCCTCCCAGAAAACAGGACAGAAATCTCACTGCCACAGCCTCCGGACCAAGGATACCGCTTGTAATCAGAAGCTGGGGGTTCAGCAGGATGGAACTCATCATAAAGGCCGCCAGCAGATCATCCTTCATGCCTTTCTGGGAGAATGATGCTGCGATGGGGATTGTCCCGTACATACACAGCGGAGAGGCGATCCCCAGCAGACTGGCAGAAATCAGTCCCAGGACTCCCGGCTTTTTCTTTCCCAGTGCCTGAAAAGCAGAATGAATCTTACCCTTTCCAAATACTGAGATGGCGGAACCGATCACCATTCCCATCACCCAGTAGAAAAACACCTGTTCCAGCTGGATGCTGAAATAATACCATATATATATCATTTCTCTTCTAACCATCAATATTCACCAGCTCATAGGTTCTGCTTCCCAGTCCGATATCCTCCGCATGCTCCAATGTGTGGAGACCATTTCTGGATTCGATCCGCTCTATCAGAGAGTCACCGTCCTCCGAGCTGTAAACCAGATCAATGCATGCCTGATCCAGAGCCACCGGATCATAGGATGCCAGGATTCCGATATCATGCATATCAGGCTCAGCAGGGCTTCCATCACAGTCACAGTCTACAGAGAGCCGGTTCATGACATTGATATACAGGATATTTCCCTCCAGATCATCCGCCACAGATTTTCCTGCCTCTGCCATGGATTCCAGGAAGGCATCCTGATCACCGCCCCACATACTGCCGCCGGTGCCGCCGCTGTGGATATGGGATTTGCCTTCCGCAGAAGCAATGCCAATAGAGATATTCTTGATAGCGCCGCCGTATCCCGCCATGGAATGTCCTTTAAAATGAGAGAGCACTATATAATAATCATAATCTGCAAAATGACTTCCCACATAATTCTCTTTCAGATTTGTACCTCCGATTACAGGCAGTGTCATGGATCCGTCTTCATCCATGATGTCCACTTTTGCGATCTCTGTATAGCCGTGGTCTTCAGCCACCTGATAATGCATGGCTGTATTGGATCGAGACCCGCCGTATGCCGTATTGCATTCAACGATTGTAGGATCGTCAAAGGACTGGATCAGATCGCCAATCAGGTCTGTTCTCAGATAATTGCTTCCCGGTTCTCCGGTGGAGAGTTTCACTGCGATGTTTCCTTCCGGTGACGCCTGAAGGGCATCATAGACCGCGATCAGCCCGTCTGAACTGATGTCTGTAGTCATATAAACTGCTGGAGAGTCCGATATATCGTCTGTCATGGATGTTTCAGCCGCTTCCTCCTGCATATTTCCTTCTGCATCATCTTCTGTCTGTGCGGAAATCTCACCTGATGTATCTTCTGTTGATTCTGCTGTTGTCTGGCTGCATCCGGCAAGCATGCCCATGACAGTAATGGCAGCGATCAGTGTACTCATAACTTTTTTTCTCATAGATCCTCCTCTTTTATGAAGCGTCAGTTTTCCGGGGTTCTAATTTTTCAGCCTTTTCAGGAGCTGTTAACTTCTTTTTTCTGCCGGATTTCGGAAGAAACACAGACAGATAGTGGGAGACCCAGATAAACAGCCCCATCATGGCCAGATAATCTATATAAAAAGATATCGGTGACTCACTGTAGTCCAGAAAAACAAACTGTGTCCTTAAAAACATGTAAGTCGCCAGATCTCTTGTCACAAATACATACAGCCCATATCCTGCAATCCATGTACCAAATATCCAAAGGATCATGCCGCGGAGTCCGAAAGCTTTTGTTACACCTGAAATTTTCCTTATCCTTGCCATTATCATGCCCCAGTGGAGTCCCAGATGCAGCGCCATCAGAACAAATCCCCAGTAGCAGGCGGACATATGCACCAGCCTTGCCGTTCCCATCCCTCCGGTGATCGGAAGAAATGCAAACACGTGCCGGGACATTATAATCCCGCTTGCCATCAGGCAGATCATAACTGCAAGCAATGCCAGATCCACCACGCTGATCAGAACTCTCATTATAGAATATTTTCCCCGGAACAGATTTCTGTACCAGGCAGGGTTCAGCAGGTGATGGATAATGAAAAGTACGAACATCCCTGTTCCCACCCATTCATGGGCCATTTCTCCCCAGAGCTGATAGCCCATCAGGAATAAGAGTGACAGTGTCATCAGAAAATCGACTGCCAGTCTGATCTTTGATCCAGGTTTCATTTTTTTCTTTCTTTCACTCATTATTGTCAACGTTCCTTTCTTTTTGCAGGAAATTTTCTCCCAGCCATGCCTGTACCATATCCTGCAGGTTTTCTCTCACGTTTTCCAGTACGTACAGGCTGCTTCCCATTTCCGCAGACGGACACAGTTCTCTGACCGCCTCTTCCATGCCTCTGTCTTCTCCTCCGCAATGGCTGAAAAAGGGAAGAAGGATCTTTCCTGTTATGTTATTTCCTTTCAGCCACGCCGCCAGGGGAGGCGCGATGGTTCCACACCAGTTGGGCGAACCGGCAAAGATAATATCATACTTACCGGCATTTTCAGTGAGAGGAAGCAGCGTCGGAAACTTTTCTGATGTACTTTCCTCTCTCACCTGATGCAAGAGAGATTCAAAATCTGCCGGATATGGCTGTCTCGGATAGATCTGACTGAGTTTTCCTCCCGTCTGTTTCTGTATCATTTCCGCAATCTCACGGGTTTTTCCGGAATAAGAATAATATGCGATTAAAATATTTCTTTTCATAATCATTCATCCTTTACCACTTTTTCATTTATTATCCTCTGATTTCCGTATCCTGTCTAATACCTGTCTTTTATCATGAATCATTCCTGCCATGTATGATAACACTGAAAATGGTTATGGCATCAACTGCATGTGTTGATGCCATAACCATTTTCAGTGTTCCTGTATTGTCTGTATGAAAAGAGATGCCGCCTGGGAAAAGAGATGGTTTTTCTTCCACAGAATGACGCTCCTGGTGATATGTTCCGGAATAATCTGCCGGAAACAAAGTTTCGGATCCGCATGTATGGCCAGAGCGCCATCCAGGCAGACTGCGCAGCCCATTCCCGCCTCTACCAGCAGTGCGCCGTTGGAAAGGATATTGTAATAGGCCGGAATATTCAAATGCCTTTCTTCGCACTGCATCCAGTGAAGGATCTGATTTTTTGCGTTTTCTCTTCCCGGCATAATCAGGGGATACTATTTTATATCCTCTACGGTTACTGTCTCTTTTTGGGAAAGCTCATGATCCCTCCGGATAAGGATTCCCCAGGTTTCTTTCCGGGGAAGTCTGACGTATTCAAATTTTGCAGTGTCGATAGGCTCCATCACAAGTCCAAGATCAAGCAGGCCATGCTCAATCATTTCTTTAATGTTATCAGCCATACCATTATAAAGATCAAACTGAACGTCAGGATATTTTTCTCTGAATTCTTTCATATGAGCCGCCAGCATCCGTCCCCCTACCGCTTCCGTTGCGCCAATCCGAATCGTACCACAGATGATATCCTTTTGGTCCGTAAACGTATGTTCCAGCTTGTCTGCAAGTTCTACAATCGTTTCCGCCTGCTGCTTAAATAAATACCCTTCATCTGTCAGCGTAACAGAACGTTTTCCTCTGATCAGCAACGCTGTTCCCATTTCATCCTCCAGCTCCATCAGCTGGCGGCTAAGTGTCGGCTGGGTAACATGAAGAATGTCTGCGGCTCTTGTAATATTGCCTTCATCCGCTACTGTCAGAAAATATTTCAGTACACGCAGTTCCATCTTATTCCCTCCTGCCAAATATCAGATCTATCCGTCATTTTTCAGCTCCCTGATCAAAGCTGCATGAAATATCCTGGATTGACTGACGATGTGTTATGCTTCATCAAATAAATTATAGCATTCCAGCATCCCAGTATCAATTTACAATATTTTTTCAGGTTCTTTTTGCAGACTTTTTACCTGTTTTGTCTCGATCTGTCGCATTGCAATAATTTCGTTTGGGGATAACATCATTCTTTTAAATAATGGGAAATTGCCCCGCCATCCTGTAATCCTTTTTTATAAAATCTGTCCATTGCCTCTTTGTCGCGGGTCAGGGTGTCCATACCACAGATATCATCCGGTGCAATAATCAAAATCTTGCCCTGCTGCTCCAGCTTGACCGCTCGATCAAGCAAGGCATTATAGTTATCTGCACGCTGTTTCATTCGAGCCGCCGCTCTGGGATATTTTCTGCGGATTCCTTTGGCGATCAATCGGTCCTTTCCCGGTTTTCTCCGAAAATCCTTCGGTCTTGTAAGGATCAGGACAACTTTATCACACCCCATGGAGAAAGCTTTTTCCACAGGGATCGGATCACTGAGCGCTCCGTCATAATAAGTCATACCTTTTACAATATACGGGGGCATACCAGGGGAATAGAACAGGACACCTTTATAATATCGTAGTTGTCCTGAGACATATCATTTTTATCAAAATATTTGTATTGCTGAGAGATCCATAGATATAATCCATATCTATATAACTTCCTTTGCGTATCAGATTTCCCAGACTCATATATTCCTTGCGGTTTGAATATTCTGTATAAAAGAGATAATTACGTCCTTTCTGATCCGCCGCATAAGAAACAATGTTGGCGCTTCCGGCGGATACTCCGATACCAACATTAAAATGGATTTTCTCTTCCATTTTTCTCCGGATCAATATTCAGCTGTTTACCCTGGTCAGGGCATATAAAGCGGCTCCGGTAGCACCTACGATTTCCGGTTCACTGCAGATATAAAGTTTGTTATGAATTCTGTCTTCCACAGCCCTTACCACACCGGGATTTTTGGCTACTCCTCCTGTCATCATAAATTCCGGCTCCAGCCCCACCCTTTTTAAAAGAGAGTAAGCCTTGTTGGCAATTGCCCGGCAGATACCGTTGGCAATATCAGTTTTCTCTTTATTGTTGGCAATCAGGGAAATCACTTCTGATTCTGCAAAAACGGAACACATGCTGGTAATTTCGATTTCTTCCGTAGACTGGAGAGCGGTAGGACCCAGTTCATCCATCTCAATCTCAAGAGTTCTTGCAATCATTTCCAGAAAGCGGCCTGTCCCGGCTGCACATTTGTCATTCATAGCGAAATCCACCACTTCACCGGCCTCATTCAGACGGATTGCCTTACTGTCCTGACCTCCGATATCCAGAATGGTGCGGACTCCTGGATTGAAATAGTGGGCCCCTTTGCCATGGCAGCTGATTTCCGTTACATTTTCATCGGCAAAGGGGATACTTACCCTCCCGTATCCTGTGGAAACGATCCATGAGATATCTTCTTTTTTCAGACCCGATTTTTCCAGAATTTCCTTTAGAATTCGCTGGGCGCTCTCGCCGGATTTAGCTCCGGTACGCACTACGGCAGAGGCAATGATATTCCTGTTTTGATCCATGATTACAGCGTTCGTAGAAGTGGAACCACTGTCTATTCCCATGACATACATGCTCTGTCTCACTCCTTTGTCATTTTTTTTCGTTTCTGCTTTCACTGGCAGGGATTCCAGAAAAGCTTCAATTCGTGTCAGTATCTGACCATAGCTCTGTTTCGTATAATCTGTTTCCAGAAGAAGCATCGGCGCTTTAATTTTCTGTTTCAGCCAGGCATATTCATAGGAATAATTATCACAGAACTGTACGGTATGGTAGATAACACCGTCCACACTGTCCGCATATCGCTCAATCAGATCTTCTCTTCCGGCTGCCTGTTCCATCCGAAGGCAGGGAAACTGGGTCAGAAGTCCCCGGGTGTATCCTGTCAGCAGATGCTCTTTTTCCACCAGACACTTTCTGTTTAACCCGGTACAGGTCAGATCAAATGCGACAGTAGCTCCTTTTTCTTTCAGAATTTTTGCGATATTGTCATTGGCTCTGGCTCCCAGAATGCCGACCCTGACGGCGCCTTCCTTTAAAGAAATCTGTTCCTTGTCTTTCCGGGCCTCCAGAACGGTTTCCAGTTTTTTTTCATCAAATTTCCGACCGGAAAATTTTTCATAGGCTTCTATCAGGCTGCGGATTCTCTTTTCATACAATGCAATCCCCGCGTCCTTTATAATTCTGGGAATATCCAGAATATAGATGAATTTATCCGGAAGTTCCTCCTTTAATACATCATAAAGCCGCCGGATGCTGTCACAGCAGGTAGTCAGAATGATTCCTTCGTATTCGCCATTTAACGCTTCTTCCAGAACTCCTTTGGTAAAACTGCAGATATTGGGATGCATCTTCATATCTGCCTGGGTAAAATTCGTAACCTCCGGTTCTATCCGTTTCATCTCTACTCCCATGGATTCAAAGATTTCTATGGGGGTATACTTACATACATATCCTAACATGACTTGTTATCTCCCGTCTCAATCATTTCCAGAAACGCTTCCAGTCTCGTTTTAATCTGCCCGTCATGACTGTTTCGTTTATCCACACCGTCGCCGTCCAGGATCAGCATGGGAATGTTTTTCTCCTGCATCTTTTCTTTCAAAAGCACGCTTCCCCCCGAAGCCTGTTTGCATCCCCAGTGGCAGAAATGGATGACCGCATCGGGATGCAGCCGGTCCGCCAGCTTTTCAATATTTTCTGTCTTAAAACTGTAGGAACCGTTGAAAAGATTTTTGATGATTTTTCTGGCCAGCGCTTCAAAAGGCTGGTTCTCATCCATTTCTTCCGCATAATCCAGACTCATATCACAGCCTACAATCTGATACTTCTTGCTGTATCCGAAGCATTCTTTCAGGCTTTCCTGATAAAAAGGCATCAGATGTATCCACAGAATTTTCTTTCCCTCAAAGAGTGGGTAAGTCTGAATATCCTGATTCATAAACCGAATCAGTTCCAGAAATTTTCGGGTGCCGATTAAAAGATGCATGCCCATCATTAAATACAGGTGGCTGATCAGCTCCCCGGGATAAAAATAGCGGCTCTGGTTATCAAAAAACTTCTTCAGTTCCTTTCTGGTTTCATTCTCGATGCGGATCGTCTGTTTTAATTTCTCTTCCTCAAATTTTTTTCCTGTCTTCTTCTCCAGCGTACGGGCAAAATCCCTCAGCTGGTCAGCCAGATAGGCCACTGACGCTTCATCGTCGTCATAGGGAATGTCCAGAAAAGTAAAGGGAACCTTTGCCTTCTGTTCCAGATACCGGAAAGTATTCAGATTTCCGTCGCAGGACAAAGAGGTGGTAACGGCATACTCAGGGCTTCGGATTACACCGCTTTCCACTCCCCCCACAAAGGTTTTATGGTAGGAGCACAGTGTCGGAGCGATCCCCATATCCTGGGCATAGTCAATAAAATAGTCCTCCAGATGATAGCCGCTCATATAGCAGGCCAGACATTCGATCGACAGAGTAGCCAGATCAAAGCAGTGCATGATTTCACAGGGGGCAAAGATATTTCCCCATACGTACCGCTCTTTCTGATAAAGGGAATCTGATACCAGGCTCATCATCATCTGTTCCAGTTTCTGATATCCCTTCGCCATATTTTTGTTGGGCAGAAGTTTCATTCTCCATTTATTCGCATGAAATCCGAAAAGAATTTTATTCCAGCTCTTTTCCGGATTTTTTATCGCTTCTGATTTTACGTAACTGATATATTTGTCAACCAGCTGCATGATTTACCTCCTGTAATGCTGTTACTTGTTTCCATTAATCATATCATCAGGTTTCCGCGTTCCCTCTTTATCGAAATTCTTCCGTAATGCCCGTTCTGTAAAAAATATAGGACAGATCAGAAAGATAAGCTGTACGATACATAGCGCCAGTCCCAGATCACTGACGGAATCCCTGTCTTTTCCAATACCGAAACACATGACTGCGGCGGACAAAGGCAGCAGAATTATTCCCAGCCGAAACCATATCCGTCCGAAATGATGATGGGCAAACTCCCAGGTATCCCGGTTTTTCATGGACATGGATGTACGATATCCGTACAATCCGTTGATTTCCTTTGGAGCTCTTTTTAAAAAAGTCTTTCCGAAACCGATCATTACAATCGGAATCAGAAGATCAATAACCGTCATATAAATCCAGAAAAGCATGATAATCCCTCATTTTTTCATTACATAATTTTTCAAAAAAACGCCTTTTCTCTCCACCTGCTGCTCTCCTGCCATCCGATAGCCTCTCTTTTCAAAAAACGGACGGGCGGTAACGGAAGCGTGCGTATATATCGGGACATTCGTTTCTTTTTCAAGTCTGTCGCAGAGAGCGGATGCCACTCCCATATGCTGATAATCTTTGTGCACATAAAGGCGGTCCAGATAACCGGTTTCGTCGATATCACCAAATCCAACGATATCCGCGCCCAGTACGGCGATATATGTGGAATGTTCCAGAAAGGAACGGTTCCATGCATCCATATCTCTCCTCTTCGGTGCCCAGGCATCCAGCTGAAGTGGTGTATAATCTTCTGCGTTTACCGCATGAACAGTCTGGTAAAAAAGTTCCGCCAGCGCCGCGGCGTCCTGCGGACGATATTTTCTTATGACAATTTTCTCTTTCATATCATACACTTCTCTCATTTTTATTACAATGGAAGAAACGTCCATATAACTGCAAAAATAATTGCCGGCAACAGATTTCCCACTTTGATCTTTTTGCCCCAGATCAGATTAAGTCCCACACAGAAAATCAGTACAGAACCCGTCAGCGACAGATTGTCCAGGGCTTGTTCTGTCATCACAGGCTCGATAAACCGGGCAAATAAGGTGATCAGCCCCTGAAACAGAAAGATCGGTATGGCAGAGAAAATGCAGCCTTTTCCTTTGGATGCTGTCATAATCAGAACAATGATCATATCCAGAACCGCCTTGGCCGCAAGTATGGAATAATCCCCGATAAGTCCGTCTGTGATAGCTCCCAGAACAGCCATGGCTCCTACGCAGATAATCAGGGACGTGGTGACAAAGGCGTCCACAAACAGCGGATCGCCGTGATTTTTCGTAATTTCCTTCAGCCATTCGCCAAACCGTTCAAACCTGCCCTCAATATTAAGCAGTTCGCCGACTACAGCTCCCAGAGAAATGCTGGCGATCATCATCATGGTTCCTCTGCTCTGCAATTCATTGTTTTCTATAATCAGCATCTGTTCCAGTGCACCGGAAATTCCCAGAAACAATACGCAGACACCCACAGCCGTCATAAGGGTATCCTGTACATTCTTTCCCAGCCTCTTTCCGAAAATCAGGCCGGCAAAACCTCCCAGCAAAACGCCGGCCACATTTATCAATGTGCCAATGCCTCTCATGACGGTCTCCTGCCCAGCTGCCAGAACGCAACGGCACTGGCAGCGGCTACATTTAAAGAATCCACTCCATGAGACATGGGAATCTTTACCCTGTAATCACAGTCTGCGATGGTGTCCGGTGAAAGGCCGTCTCCTTCCGCACCCAGGATAATGGCCAGCTTCTCTTCTGCAGCCAGTCCGGGATCATCGATAGACAAAGCATCATTTCGCAGCGCCATGGCGACCGTTTTAAAACCCGTCTTTTTCAGCCAGCTTATGCCTGGCTTGGGCCATCCGTTATCAAGAAAAGTCCAGGGAATCTGAAACACGGTTCCCATACTCACCCGGATCGACCGTCGATACAGCGGATTGCTGCTGTCCGGAGTAAGAAGAATGCCGTCCATATTGAGAGCCGCTGCCGAACGGAAGACGGCTCCCACATTGGTAGGATTTACTACATTTTCCAGTATTACTATCCGACCTGCCTTCTCACAGATGCTTTCGGCTGTCGGAAGGGGCGGCCGGTACATGGCGCAGAGCATTCCTCTGGTAAGATTGTAGCCGGTCAGTTTCGTCAGCACATCAAATTCTGCCGTATATACCGGAATATCTTCGCACCTTTCGATAATATCCCTGGCCTGGGTGTTCAGATGTTTCTTTTCAGCCAGAAAGGAAACGGGCGTATACCCTGCATCCAGCGCCCGTTCAATTACTCTGGGACTTTCCGCGATGAACATTCCTTTTTCAGGTTCCTGCCGGTTTAACAGCTGATTTTCCGTAAGTCTGGCATACACATCCAGCTCCGGCGCTGAAAAATCCGTTATTTCAATAATTTCAGACATTGCATTTCTCTTTCTTTTATAATATCTCCCGGATGTATCTGCCCAAATAGCAACGGAGAATCCGGGCGGTGAAGTTTTCTATTTTTCTGTATGGAAAAACGGCTGTGATTGGCATAGCAGTACACACAGCCGTTATCACAGGTATTATACGCGCCTATATCAATACTTGCAATACATCCGCAGTCTTGTCTCTGATTGGGATCCTTTTTTACGTTCAGACCGCAGCCGATAATCCTTTCCAGACGCTCCCGGTCGATACAGCTGCCGGGGTTTACTCCGTAAAGCCGATAATCTCCTTCTTCTGCACATGCATCTACAATAAAACCATACCTTTCAGCGATTTTTGCAAACTGCAGTACGATTTCAATTTTTTCTTTTTTATTCGGAATATGAATTTTTAAAGCTTTTATTCTGCCGGAGATTTTTCTGTAAAAATCAAGAAAACTGATGGTGCACTTTTCCGTATATTCTCCCAGCTGAGATGCCATCTTTTCAAATTGCGTCAGGTGGTACTCCATGGTATAATGCTCTGTAAAAAAAATCGGATCATATCTCCAGACAATCCGTTCCCTGCCGATTGATTCTGACAGCCTCTGAAAAGCAGGAATCAGTATTTTTTCTTTGGATGGCAGATTCGTTTCCATGTCAGTTCCATAGGAAGTCAGCGTAAACTGAAAATAATAACTGTACTTTTCCAGTTCGGATAGATAATTCATAAGCGGCAGAGGATTTTTTGTCCAGAAGACAATTCCGTCTACCACATCCGGCGAAAGACTTACCCGGCTGATCTGGCGGAAATTCATGGGATTTCTTACCAGAACATATTCTTCTTTCAGCCTTTTTATCATCCATTCCGAATAAAAGGCGGGAATATCTGTTCTTCTGCTTGCACTGATGATCATAATACTGTCCTCTGAGAATAAAACATCGGGTCATTCCGCATTTTATCACAGATCAAAAAAGATTACCAGTGGAGAGCCAAAGAAGATAGCGTCAAGATACTTTAAGTTGAAAAAATATAGAAGTATCCCTTTGCGTTTCATCATTTATATATTTCCTAGGTGTGCATTAAACCAGATTACCTTCTTAGCTGT
>JBMNRA010000061.1:0-16473 GCA_050944415.1 Ruminococcus sp. | reverse complement strand
ACCAAACCTCATTTTTACCTTCATGAAACAAGTGGGAATGGTGTAAAGAGGTTGAATAAAAGCCCATTTATAGGCGATAAAACTTACAAAATGGAATTAAGTCGTGAGTGGACGATTTCGTCCCGACGATGAAGTCACAGGGTGCGGCAAAGAATGCTGCAAATAACGAAGCGCAGGTTGAAAAAACTGCTGCAACGGGAGAAAAGCCGGCGGAAAAGATTGATTTCTTCAAAGTGGAAATCGAACCTCTGTTTAAGGATGAAGTTGATTTTGAGACGTTCAGCAAGTCGGATTTTAGAGCTGTAAAAGTGAAAGACTGTGTGGCCGTACCGAAGTCCAAGAAGCTTCTGCAGTTTACGCTGGATGACGGGACAGGCACAGACCGTACGATTTTAAGCGGTATTCACGCATATTACGAGCCGGAAGAACTGATCGGAAAAACCTGCATCGCGATTACAAATCTGCCGCCCAGAAAGATGATGGGTATTGATTCCTGCGGTATGCTGATCAGCGCGGTTCATCAGGAAGAGGGCGAGGAAAAGCTTCATCTTCTGATGGTGGATGATCATATTCCGGCGGGCGCGAAGCTGTATTAAATTATTACAGGTGAATAAATGTACTACAAGGACACTTTTCTAAAAAAAATTTTAGAAGGGTGTCCTTTATTTGCATCCGCGGAAAGAGGACCGGCAGCGGGTTTACTGTAAAAACTGATTCAGATCTTCCCGGCGGCTTTGAAAGTCCTTGATTCCCAGCTCATATAAGGCATACTCAGCCTTTTCGTCCATAGAATATGTCCCCACATGGATGGTTTCGCTTGGCGCAAAGACAAAGGCTATCCCTTCTTTCTCCAGTTCAAAAACATACTTCAGATTTTCGTTATAGGCGATGTGCCGATGATCGATGGTTTCTACAATACGGGGGTATTTACGGCAGAGTCTGGAATACAGGAAACGCATCCCCTGTGGTTTTCTCACATAATCCCTGTTTTTTGAGAGGATCACAACCAGCCGGTCACAGCCTTCCGCCAGAGCATGGCGTACTGGAATCGCATCCGAGATGCCTCCGTCATAATAAAAGGTACCGTTTAATTCTACCGGGCGGCAGGCTGCCGGGATAGCGCTGGAGGCCATGATCAGCCGATAGTCGTCCTGGGACATCATTTCTTTCCCGTAATACTCGGGCTTTCCCGTTTCTGCGTTTGTCACCACTGCCTGATATTCTGCCGGATTTTTCATAAGAGCGGAAAAATCCAGGGGATCCCTGCCTCCTGAATTGGTCAGAGTGCCATAGATATAGGGAAGGCCAAAAAGATTTCCTGTTTTTAAAAGACTCTTTATGCCAAAATATTCTTTATCATGGATATGTTCTGTAAAAAAACGGAGATTTCTCCCTCTTTGTCCGGCAAGGTAAGACGCCAGGTTTCCCGAACCGCCGGATACACCGATACAATAGTCAAAGGTGATCCCTTCATCAAGAAAGGCGTCCAGTATCCCGGCATTATAGGCACATTTCATACCGCCGCCTTCCACTACAAGTCCTGTTTTTTTCTTTTGTCTCATTGAAAATTCCCTCTTTCTAATGTTCGTTTTGCACAGCATCCTCATGGATGTTTTTCAGTTTTTCATGATAACGGTCAATAATATCCTGAAGAGTGATTTCTTTCATTTTCTGCTCTGCCGTCTCCTGGATTTCCTTATAAAAATCGCCGATCGCAAGCTGGACCTTGATCCCGACTCCGCATTCCGGGTTGGTATCAATATCCAAGTGAAGCAGAGGTTTTTCACCCTCCACTGCCCGGTATATATCCAGCATGGTAATTTCATCCGCAGGTTTGGTAAGGCAGGCCTTTGCCTGGCCCTGTGTATTGGAGATAAGGCCTGCGTTTTTCAGGGCCGCCATCAACTGCCGGATGTACGCGGGATTGGTTTTTACGCTTTCCGCAATCCGAGCGCTGGTCAGATGCTCTTTTTCTCCCAGGCAGATAAAAGCCATAGTATGTATGGTATCGCTTAGTTTTCTGGAATATTTCATACTGCACCTCAAAATTTTTATACTTATAATTTATATTTTAACATGATACAATCTTAATGTAATTTTTATAATAACAAGCAAAGGAAGGAAAGTCAACTATGCAGTCAATAAAAAATACGGAGTTTATTACCATTATCCTTCAGTGGAAACTCGCTGGGCATTTCTTGCCCGCATGGGTTATATGGAATATGGATGCCCGACGGGGCAGGCAGTGAAGATTATATGTTACAATAGATTTCAGATATAAGGTCATCGGTATCAGCAGCAGGGATATACGGTTCCTGTGGATCTGGTGACGGGAACTGATGTAATAATGGAAAGGTGAAGAAAGATGGTAATAAAAAAAGTTGATTCTGATAAAAGACAGTATATGGATCTTCTGCTGCTGGCGGATGAGCAGGAAGATATGATTGAGCGTTATCTGGACAGAGGCGTCATGTATGTTCTGCTGGAAAAAGGAGAGATAAAAGGGGAATGTGTCGTTACTGACGAAGGAGAGGACGTTCTGGAAATTAAGAATATTGCTGTGACCCCTTCCGATCACCGGAAGGGGTACGGGCGGGCAATAATTGATTTTCTGGTCAGAGAGTACCGTGGAAAGTATTCTGTTCTGCAGGTTGGGACGGGTGACAGTCCTGCGACGATTCCCTTTTATGAAAAGTGCGGGTTTTGCCGTTCCCATAAAATCGAAAACTTTTTTACCGATCATTATGATCATCCGATTTATGAAGGAGGGGTGCGGCTTAAGGATATGATCTTTCTGCGAAAGAGAATGTAAATCACGGAAGGAGCCCGCTGCCATCTGCCTGCTGTTTAAAAACAGCAGGAACAATATGGTAAATGATTTCGGCGATTTTGTTCTTTTCCTCATTTCTTCTTCGGAGCGGATACCGGATACGATGCAGCGGGGGCGGCAGAGTCCAGAAACAGCCGGTTGTTTTTCGTATACATTGCTTACCTCCAAAGTTCCAACACAAATCGGAAGATTGCTGCTTGCAATTGCTATTTTAGCCGCTTATACTGAAAGAAGCAAGGAAAGAAAGAGGTGCGGATGATGAAAGCAGCAATTTATCTTGGAAAGGAACAGGTGGAAGTCCGGGAACTGCCCATGCCGGTCTGCGGTGACGATGATGTTCTGATTCAGAATATATATTCCAGTATCTGCGGAACGGATGTGGCCGTTTATAACCATGGGCCCAATACGGGGCACCGGATCACAGTAGGCGGCGAATTTGGCCATGAAACCGTATCCCGGGTAGCGGCAGTGGGAAAAAATGTGTCAGAATTCCGGCCGGGAGAGCGGGTATATCCCTATCCGCTTTTTGCGAAAAACGATACAAAGAGAGCGGGTACAATCGGAGGTTTTTCGGAATATATTCTGATACCGAAGGCAAAGAAGAATCATTCTCTGTACGTGGTTCAGGATGAGATCTCCGATAAACTGGCGAGCCTTACAGAACCTTTTACCGTGGGGTGCAGGGCGGCGCGCCGGTCACAGCCAAAGGAGAGTGATCAGGCGGTTGTTTTCGGAAGCGGCACCATCGGGCTTGCCGCGGCGGCAGCCCTTCAGTATTTTGGCGCCGGTAAGGTACTGGTATGCGATTTGTCAGATTACCGGCTGAATATAGCGGCGGAACTGGGCTTTGAAGTGTGCAATATCGGAAAGGAAGATATACGGGAAAAGGGACTGGAATGTTTCGGGGCGGCCCGCAGCCTTTCGGGAGAGACCTGGAACGCGGATATCTTTCTGGATGCTGCCGGAGATGAAAGCGTATTTGAAACTTTTATGAGGCAGGGAAAAATCGGCAGCCGTTTTGTGGCGGTGGCGGTTAACAACAAGTTAAGACAGCTGGATATGCTTCATCTGACCTACGCGCAGAAAAGCGTCGTCGGTTCCGGAGGCTATCTTCCGGAAGATGTGCGGGATGTAATGAAAATGATGGCCAGCGGACGGTGGGATCTGGAAAAAATCATTACCCATGAGTTCCCTCTGGATGAAATCAATGAGGCGATACGGACAGCTTCCGATACGGAGCATGCGCTGAATGTGCTGATTCATATGGCGGATGTCAGATAAGGATAAGCAGAGATATAAAAAAGACGCTGAATCAAAAAGTGAAACAGCGTCTTTTTCATATTCAGCGTCTTACCTGCGTCCGTAGGTGTCCAGGGTCTCCAGCATTGCCTCCAGGTTTTCCCGCTTCGCGTTTTCCACGCAGCCGCTGGCGCCGAAAATATAGCCGCCGCCCGGCGCGCAGATATCGATCAGTTCCTTGGTCTGTTCGATGGTTTCTTCTTTCGTACCGAATTCCAGGGTGTACAGGGAAAGATTTCCGGTGATGCAGTTGTTTTTCCCGACAGTTTCCTTGGCGCGTTTCATATCGACCGTTTCAAAGGAAACGAGGCAGCCTTTCGGCAGCATTTCCGCCAGCTGATCCAGGCGGGAATTGTAGGGACCTTCGGTAAAGATAAAGGGCGTTACCCCGATGCCAAGAAGGTAATCCAGCATTTTCATATATGGTCCCATATAAACTTTTTCAAACTGCTTGGGGCTCATGAATCCGTCCATTGCTTTGTGAAGGGGGAAGAATACACGTTTCACCGGCATCGGCGCGGTTTCAAAGTATTTCCAGGAAGCAATCTGGCGGTCCGCGATCAGATTGCACAGTTCGATGATTTCTGTTTCATATTCAAACAGATCGGTCATGGCGGGAAGTGTTGTTCTGAAATAGTCGGAGATAACATCGAAGGGAACTTCTCCGCCGCCTGTAAAGAGCTTTGGAATGCCTAAATCTTCAATTTTTGCGGACCATTCGGCGCTTTTTGCGGCAGCCTGGGCGTCATACTCGGAGATCTGTTTTAATTTATCAATAGTTTCCAGAAATTCCGGATTCAGCATCGGGCCTAATCCGCCGCCTGTGCTTAAGATTGTTGCGGGACTGAAGGTGAGGCTTTCCAGTCCTTTCAGCCCTTCAAAGACTCTCGGGATATAATGACGGAGATAGAATCCGTCGAAGTCTTTCAGCATCGTTTCGTAGCATTCTTCCGGCGTCAGATATTCAATTTCGTGTACCTGATGGGAAGAATGAATGGAAATCTTTGTTCCGGGCTGACCGGGCCAGTCGATTATGTTGATGCCGGAAATTTCCTGAGCCTTCCCGCTGGTGAATCTGCAGCCGGTACAGGCGTCCACCGGGTATTTGGTGTAGAAATCTACGGCAGCCTGTCCCGCGCGGTCATAATCATAATAAAGATCCCGGTAGGAGGAACCTTCCAGTCTCTGTACAACGGACGCCAGAAACGGAGCCACCGGAATTCTTTCCGGTTCTTTCATGGCGATGGCGTCATCCATGATCTTTATACGTTCCTCATATAGTTTTTTTGCTTTTTCTTCCATAGCGCAATCTCCCTTCTGTTTTTCAGTGTTTTGATCAGGCTCTTTACTGTAAATTTTAATGGGAAACGTCACTTTTTCCTATGGACGGGATAACAGAATGTGATAAAATAAATTTGTGCATATGGCACGAAGCAAGGAGAACAGAAAAATGATGAATCTTTCACTGAGCTTTATCTGCAGTCAGCTTCCATATTGTGCAGAAGTAATAAATGAGATGGAAGGAAAAAAATATTCCGGAATCGGGATTTTCAGTGATTCCCTGCTGCCCCGGCCGGATACTCTTTATCTCTGGGTTTCGGGGGAAATGAGGCAGGACTGTGACGGGCTGGTTCTGGTCGGGGAGAGGCTGCCGGAAAAGAATATGCCGATCCTCTGGATTCGGGAGACCATTGATCCGGCAGAAGTGTTCAATGATATTTTCGATATTTTCCATAAATTTCATCTTTGGAGTGATAAAATTATGGAGGGGATGTCGAAACGGCGACCGCTGAAAGAAATCATGGAGATGTTGAATCAGGTAACGCCGAATCCCTGGTATCTGACGGATAATGGCTTTCGCACCTGTGTCATAAAAGAGGATCCGGTGGCCATGGATATTTCGGCGCTGTGGAGATACCAGTATTATCACGGTCACATGGCCTTCCAGGCAATTTATAAACTGATTTCTTCAGGCGATATGAGTCTCATGAACAGCACCGAACGGGCGATTATTTTCCATAAAACGGAAGCCTTTTCCATGCCTTTTGTCAGTCGGACAGTTTTTTCTTCCAAAGGAATTGCCGGGCATCTGTTTATTATCGGGATGCATAATGAATTATCCTGTTATGAAGTAGAAATTGCGGACTATTTCGGTGATGCCATATCATCTCTGATGGATTACGTGGATGAAAGCAGTGTGACAGCCCGGGGATTCTACGACTTTTTCTTTATTGATCTAATTGAAGAAAATGAAGTGAAAGATACGGAAAAGAAAATACTGATGGACGGATTGGGATGGCGGCTGGAGGACGAGTATATTGTCTGTGTCATGGTAATTCCATCTTTCTGGCAGGTGCAAAATAAGCTGAACACTGTCACGATCTATGAAATTGAAGAAATGATGCCGTGCAAAGCGTTTCTGTACGAGGATAAGGTGGTGTTTCTCTTAAATAAAACATGCCTGACGCAAAAGATGAGAAACACAGGTTCTGTTATGGAATATATTAAAGGAAAGACGCAGATAATAACAAAAAAATACGGCAGCAGTATCGGCTGCAGTGATTCTTTTTATTCTCTGGAGAAACTTTCCGTTTATTACAGACAGGCGGTACTTGCGGCGGAGTATGCGTCTTTGCCGAACCCGGAGGACGGCGTTTCTTCTTATAACTCTGTCTGCGTACCTTATCTTTTGAAAGAGGTACAGAAGACAGTTCCCCGGGATTTTGTTCTTCATCCTGCAGTAAAGGAGCTGGAAGCTTATGACAAAGCGAATCATACGGAATTTTTGAAAACACTTTATGTTTATCTGAAGAATGAACGGCGGACGATGGAGACCGTGAAGGAGCTGTACATTCATCGGAATTCGCTGCTGTACCGGCTGGAACGAATTGAAAAACTTACGGGAGTCCGACTGGAAGACTATTATGAGAGGCTTCGGCTTTTGCTTTCCTGTGAGATATATTTTGAAGGTAATCTTGCATTGAAATGATAAATATGATAGTATATCTGTAACGCTTGGAGATCAATATAATAAAAGAACGAAAAGGCGTGAGAGGATATGGGGAGTGTTATAAAGCTGAATGGACGGGACCTTCAGAAAGTGAGAATTTTATCATCCGCTTTCTGGAGGCCTTTTTGTGATAAACAGGACGGCAGGCTGCCTGAACCAGGGTTGGGTTCTGTGTTCTGCAGGGAGGAATAGGTTTGAATTTTGGACAAAGAGGGATTGAAAATAAAATGAAGAAAAGAAAAAGAAAAACAGGCAGCTTGATTTTTCGATCTGTATTTTTCAGTCTGCTTCTGATCATTGCGGCTGCGGGAGTGTTTGCTGTGGTTGCCTATAACAGGATTATAGATGAGATACCGGATGTTTCTCAGATTGACATCACACCGGCCAGCGATGCGTCTTTTGTTTATGATGATGCGGGGAGTCTGATTCAGCAGCTGAACTCTGCGGAGGGAAACCGAATCTCCGTGTCTATAGATGAGATACCGGAGGATATGCAGCATGCCATTGTAGCCATTGAGGATTCACGGTTTTACGAGCACAACGGTGTGGATTCCAGGGGAATTCTCCGGGCGGTTGTCAATGCGGTCCGAAGCGGATTTACCCGTATGGAAGGGGCCAGCACCATTACACAGCAGCTGCTGAAAAACAATGTTTTTACCGGCTGGATGGAGGAAAATACCTGGGATTCCATAAAGCGAAAGATTCAGGAGCAGTATCTGGCGGTAGAGCTGGAGAAATATCTGACGGAACAGGGAGAGGACGCCAAAAGCGTCATTCTGGAAAATTATCTCAATACGGTAAACTTCGGTTCCGGCGCATACGGAATTCAGACGGCGGCTCAGACGTATTTTGGAAAAGACTGTGAAGATCTGACTCTTTCAGAATGCGCGGTTTTAGCGGCGATTCCTCAGAACCCGACCAGGTGGAATCCAAGGACCAATCCGGAGGAAAATGCATCCCGCCGGAAGGTGGTATTAGAATATATGGTGGAACAGGGGTGGATCACCCAGGCGCAGCAGCAGGAAGCGCTGGCTGATGACGTTTATTCCCGTATTCAGGAAACCGCTTCCACAGATGACGATTCACCGTATTCGTATTTTGTGGATGGATTGATTGAACAGCTGGAGAACGATCTGGTCCGGAAAAGCGGTTATACCCAGGAGGAAGCTTCCAATGCTATTTACAACGGCGGTCTCAGAATATACAGCACCCAGAATGCGGAAATTCAGGAAATCATGGACGAGGAATTTCAGAATGAAGAAAATTATCCGGATGATGTACAGATAGAACTGGAATGGGCGTTGACGGTGGAACATGCGGACGGCAGCCAGGAAAACTACAGCCGGGAAATGCTCCGGAATTATTTCAGAGAGAGCGACGCTTCTTTTGATCTTCTGTTTGGCAGTCAGGAAGAGGCTCAAAGTTATGTTGATCAGTATAAAGCGGCGATTCTGGCGGAGGGAGATACCATTGTGGCTGAAAATACCAGCTTTGTCCCGCAGCCGCAGGCGGCTATGACGGTCATTGAACAGAGTACGGGGCAGGTGAAAGGGATCGTGGGAGGAAGAGGGGAAAAGACAGCCAGCCTTACCCTCAACCGGGCCACGGATACCACCCGTCAGCCCGGATCCACTTTCAAAATTCTGTCCACTTACGGACCGGCCCTGGAAGAAGGAGATATTACGCTGGCTACCGTGATTGAAGATGAGCCCTATGAGTATGCGGACGGCACGCCCCTGAGAAACGCGGACGGAAAATATCACGGATCGGTTTCCGTACGGACAGCCATTCAGTATTCCTACAATATTCCGGCGGTTAAGGTGCTGACGGAGATTACGCCTCAGACCGGGTATGATTATCTGACGCGTCTGGGCTTTACGACTCTGGATCCGGATTCCGATATTTATCAGCCTCTGGCGCTGGGAGGAATTACCAACGGCGTTACAAACCTGGAACTTACGGCGGCTTACGCCGCTGTGGCCAATGGAGGAAATTATATCGAGCCTTCCTTTTACACCAGGGTTACCGATAAGGAGGGGAATGTAATTCTGGAAAATACCCAGGAGGAGATACAGGTGTTTAAAGAGAGCACCGCTTACCTGCTGACCAGCGCCATGGAAAGTGTGGTAGATGACGGAACAGGTACGGCTTTTCAGCTGGATGATATGTCTGTGGCGGGAAAAACCGGAACTACGACCTCTTATATTGATCTTGTATTTGCAGGATATACGCCTTATTACACAGCGGCCATCTGGGCCGGTTATGACACCAATATGGAAGTGCCGGAAGAAAGCAGAAGTTTTCATCAGGCACTCTGGACGAATGTAATGAACCGAATTCATGAGAATCTGTCCTGGCGGGACTTTGAGCAGCCGGATACAGTGGAAAAAGTGACGGTATGTGCTGAGAGCGGACTTCTGCCCGGTTTCGGATGCGACACAGTTACGGAGTATTTTGACGTTGCCGATGTGCCTGACAGCAGATGCCGGGAACATGGTCTGTTTTCAAGACCGACGCCGACTCCGGAAGAAACACCTGCACCGGATCCGGAAGAGGACGAACGGGAAGATGAAGAGGATGAGGAAGACCAGAGTAATCAGGATGAGGAAGAAGATGAGACTCCCTGGTGGTGGAACTGGTGGAACTAGAAAAACAGGGGAGTGAATGCTCCCCTGTTTTTAGCATCTTTTATTGCCGTATAGCTCCGTTGTCGCAGCGGTTTCCCCAGGAATCAATGAGAGCGCCGTCCCGGTAAACGCAGATAATCTCACAGTGATTGGCGCATTTTCCGCAGGTAACTTCCCGGGTCTTAAAATCCATTTCCGTCACATTAAAGGAGAATGTGCCTTCTGTCTGTTCCTCTCTGGCCAGCACGGCGATTCCGAATGCGCCCATCAGATGACCTTTTTCATCCACCAGTACGGGCATGCCAAGTTCTTCTTCAAACATATGGACAACACCGGCGTTTTTGCTTACGCCGCCCTGGAATACCACCGGAGCGGTGATTTTTTTTCCTTTGGCTACATTGTTCAGATAATTTCCCGCGACGGCTTTGCAAAGACCGGCAATGATTTCTTCTTTCGGACAGCCCACCTGCAGTTTATGCACCAGATCTGATTCTGCGAAAACAGTACATCTGGCTGCAATGGGAGCGGCTTTTTTGGCTTTCAGGGCGATTTCGCCGAATTCTTCCACTTCCACACCCAGGCGGTGGGCCTGACTGGAAAGAAAGGCTCCTGTTCCTGCTGCACACAGTGTATTCATAGCGTAATCAACCGCCACGCCGTTTTCCACGCAGATAATCTTGGAATCCTGTCCTCCGATTTCCAGAATCGTCCGGACGTCGGGATGAAGAGTGGTGGTTCCCACGGCATGGGCGGTGATTTCGTTCTTGATTACCTGAGCGCTGATCATGCTTCCCACCAGTTTCCGGGCGCTTCCCGTGGTTCCGGATGCAGCGATCTGATATGTTTTGCTGTCAAACTGTTCTTCTAGTGCATGGAGAACATTCTTTGTGGCCTGAATGGGATTCCCTTCTGTCCACAGATAACTCTCTGCGAGAAATGTATTATTTTCGTCAATGATGACGCCCTTTGTCGAAATGGAACCGATATCGATTCCAAGGTATGCTTTATTTTTCATCGTAGTATCTTCTTCTTCCTCTCCAGCATATCATAAAAAGCTTCCAGTCTTGTGTTGAGACCGGTATCGCTTTCCTGTGTATCGTAGCTCAGATATAATATCGGGATATGATAGTCCCTGCTGATGTTCTGCAGCACGGGGATGGCATCCGTCTCCGGTGTGCAGCCGAAAGATTTCACATGGATGATACCGTCAAAACCCCGTCTGGCATAATCCAGAGCTGCGTTTAAGGTCCATGTGGTAGTGGGGCCCATATTAAATCTGGCGTACTCCTGAATTCTGGGACGCAGGGCCGGTTCTTTCGCCCGGAAATGACAGTTGGTTACATTCAGAAATCTGTGTACCGATGCGCCCAGACCCACCAGTTTCTCCTGGAGAAACTGATTGGAATGTTCATCCATAGCGGTGAAATATTCACCTACAATACCGATCTGAATGGGATGTTCCGGAATTTTAAGCTCCAGTTCCTCCATGGCTTGCTTGGCATTCTGATAAGCGTCACGGATCTCTTTTCGGTTTTCAGCAGTCTGCATCTGTAAAAGAAATTTTCGGTATGCTTTCCGGTGACTGCCTTTTTCTGCCTCAAATCCGGCATTCTGATAGTAGAGAGCTTCAATCTCATCCAGGCATTCCGCCATTTTCACCCCGTCATAAGCTCCCGTAATCAGCCGTGCCGGATTCAGTTTGGGACTCAGCCGTTTTGCCAGTTTCAGCCAGCTGCTTTTCTTTCCACCCATATATTCCGCCAGATTGACAAATTCAAACTGATAACCCAGTTCCCGCAGAATTTCCTCCTGGAGTTCCCCGTAAGCGTCCAGCCGGCATAAACCTCCTGTTTCCACCAGGATGTCCGCGCCGGCTTCCAGGGCTTCAATCAGGCTGCCCAGGGTATGCTTAAAAGGCGCACAGGCATAATCAGGACTGTACCGGCTGCCCAGTTCCGCCGTTTTTTTGGTGGCCGGGGGAAGCAGCACGTAGCTGGCGTCAAGTCCCTGTTCCACAATATACTTAATCGCATAATTATAGTGATTGAATCTGGGAAATGCGATTCTCTTTCTGTCATCAATTCTTAAATCCATAGCCGCCTGCCTTCTGATATTTGATAATATCAATAAAACTTTCCAGTCTGGTTTCCACTCCCGCCGTGCCGCTCTGGGCGTCCAGAGTCAGGCTCAGCATCGGGATTTCTCCGATTCTTTTCAGCAGAAGTTCATCTGTCAGGGAATCGGGACCGCAGGGATATGCGCTTACCAGTATGATTCCATCCACCTTTTCTTTCAGAAGAAGAGAGGCTCCGATGACCTCCCGGTTGATCAGCCACGGAATGACTTTTGAAAAATCATAACTTTTTTTCAGCGCGCTTTTTCTGCTTACATAGTCCGTATAAAGTACTTCTACGTCCAGGTTTTCCAGTATTTTGCTCAGCTCTCCGCCCATATATGCATCATGAAGCACGTAAGGGTGACCTGCCAGCAGTACTTTGTTTCTGCTGCTTTCCAGTTTCTGAATCTGGCGTTTTTCTTTGGCCTTAAACCATGCATCCTGGGTTTTTTTAGCCTGGGCATAGGCTTTTTTTCCTTCTTTTTTGCTTTTTCCCAGAGATTCAGCCAGTTTGATATAAACATTTTCTTCTGAGGTTTTCCCGTACCAGTCATAGCTGAAAGTCAGGACCGGTATATGATCATCACGGAATATATTGCTCACCAGATCCGGGAGAGATTCATAGCGGGTACACATTTTTTCTCTTGGGGTGTAGCCGCCTTCCCGGGGAATAAAGATGGCATCGCATTTGCCCAGCAGACGCCTGACATGACCCAGGTACATTTTAAAAGGAAGACAGGTTTCATCCACCGCCAGGGCGGTTCCCTCTTCCAGAATACTGCGGTCGCTTTTGGGACTTAGTATATAGGAAAATCCCAGCTGTGTGAAAAATTCTTTCCACAGGATTCCCTCCCGGTATGTCATCAGGCCCCGGGGCGTTCCGATTGTACGGACAGCTCCCATGGATATCACCTCCTGTTGTCCTTGTAAAGTCACTATGGCTAATTTTACATCAAATGTCCGCTAATTGCAAAGAACAGTTTTTTCTAAATCATAATATGGGAAAGCCCCCTGGAGGATCTCCGCAAGGAGAGGCTTCCAGGGGGCTGTGAAATTACGATTGTTCGGGATGATCCGGCTCATGGTGAGGCGGCAGGGGAGGAGCGGGGTGTTCCGGTCTGTGGTGAGGCGGCAGAGGAGGGGCAGGGTGTTCCGGTCTGTGGTGAGGCGGCAGGGGAGGAGCGGGGTGTCCTGGTTCATGGTGATGCGGTTCCGGCGGCGCTGCCGGAGACTGACCGCTAAGCGCAACCACCAGTTCATGAACATTGCCTAAACTGTCCAGGGCGATGCGGTAAGCTTCTTCCGGCGCCTTTTCTTCGGCAAGTGCACGTTCATAATGATCCAACAGATCAGCCAGTAATTCATCTTTTGTATTACAGATTTCTTCCGTGGCAGGCAGTTCGCGGAATGCCTGATCGATATATTCGCGTAATTTATCCTGATATTCCATAGTGTCAATCCTCCTGTTCCTTTAATAATAATCCGATTAACTCCTGTATATCGGCCCATTCTTTCTGGCGTTGTTTCAGACGTATTTTTCCGCTGTCAGTTATGGAATAATACCGGCGTTTGGGTCCGCCGCTTTTATCCGTGCCCCAGTAGGATGTGATATATTCTTCGCGTTCCAGACGGCGTAAAGCCGTGTACAGGGTAGCTTCCTTTAATTCAAAGCGGCCTTCTGTTCGCTGGGAAATATATCTGTTTATCTCATAACCATAAGTATCGCCTTTTGTAAGACAGCACAAAAGAATTCCGTCCGTATAGCCGTAGAGCATATCATGTTTTATCTGCAACTACATCACCTCCTGAGGGTAATATACCATAACTATATCGCTATGTAAAGTAGTTTTTGGAAAATAAATTTATGAAGATACAATCAGTTGACAGAGATTTGTTTCAGTAATATAATTTAAAAATAAACAGTTTAAAAATAAAAGGTGAAACAATGGATGAAACGTTGGAAACTTTACTGTACGGAATGCAGTTTAAGAAACTGCTGGAGAAGCTGCTGCTTCCCATTGAGAACAAATATGATCTGAATAAAGTGGATCTGCAGATTATGTTTTATTTATATTCGGCCGGTTCCCGGAATACATCCAAGGATATTATGGAACTGAAGCGTTTTACCAGAGGTCATATTTCCCAGTCTCTGGGGCGTCTGCAGAAGAAAGGATATATTACCATTGAGCTGGATACAAAAGACAGAAGATGTATGCATAATTATCTGACAGAATGTTCTGAGGATATCATAGAACAGCTTAGAGACGTATTTGCCAGGGTAAGAGAGATTATCTTTACGGGGATTACAGAAGAGGAAAAGGAAGTGCTGATTTCGGCGGTACAGAAAATCAGTCGTAATATTAATGAGGTCATATCCACTTGAAATTAAAAATAAAAAAGAAAGGAAGGAGATTTATTTGGATAAGCTGACGATTTACTATGAAGACGGGAAAAAGAGCTGCCAGAAATTTGCGGAAGTATTTTCGCAGTATGGAAATGTTGAGT
The DNA here is from genome assembly GCA_050944415.1 of Ruminococcus sp. Taxonomy (GTDB): domain Bacteria; phylum Bacillota; class Clostridia; order Lachnospirales; family Lachnospiraceae; genus Ruminococcus_G. Next base: position 2,086 of record JBMNRA010000061.1, on the reverse strand, counting down.
GCAGAAAAGCTTCGGAGCATTCTGCGCGAGGGTTTATTTTTGAAAATCAGGGGAAAACAGGGTTCCTTTTTGAAAGTGATGATGGGAAAATACCTTTTTCCATTATGCATATTTTGCAGAGAATTGTTCTGGATAAAAAAGAGTCTCATCTGATCCTGGTATCCGGAGGACGCCGGGAAACGGAGGCCGCTGTAGCGGCAAGAGAGGAAATGCAGAAAAGAGGATATCAGGCGGATCATGTGTATACCAGGTATCTCCTTGAGAAATTTAAAATGAGTCCGGAAGATGCGGCCGGCCGTATTTTGAATAATCTGGAAGAGGGACGGGAGAGTATTACACTGTTGAGTGAAAAGTACGGAAACTATTCGAAAAAAGAATTCAGACAGCATTTGATTCGCGAGATAAGAGCGTACAGAAAATCAATGCGAGAAAAAAGACGGCAGAGGGATTGAGTTCCGAATAACCGATTCCGTAAGATTATGCTCCAGATGACTTTTTTATCATTGTTTTTGTTATGATTAAAAAGTCACCTGGAGCATTTTCATTTCAGAAGATAAGGAATTTATCTGGTTTCGGCCAATTTTCTGTGAAAATCATCAATCATTGACTGCAGCGTAGTGCTTTTCATGGCTTCACAAACGGCGTTTTCAATTTTCTGGTAAGGTCCCTGTAATACCTGATGAATATTTTGCGCTACCGGACATGCTCTCCCTTCGCAGGGATGAATACCGATTAAGGAGGAAAGACCGTCCGGTTCAAGTGCCTGATAAATCATATATAATGTAATTTCAGAAGGGGGTTTGCATAATCGGGCTCCGCCAGTGCCGCGGGCAACGGTAATGATGCCTGCTTTTTTCAATGCGCTGAATACATTACGAATTACCACCGGATTGCAGCCGGTACTTTGGGCCAGCAGGCTGCTGGTTACTTTAACTTTCCCATTCGCTTCGTTAATAAATATCAGACAGTGTACTGCCACAGAACATTTCATACTGATTTGCATAATAGAATCCTTTCAAAAATCCCAACAATGGCTTTGATGTAAATGTTGACTTTACATCTTGACGGTGATATACTGTGTAAAGATGTAATATTTCATTTTACATCGATTCATTTTACATACTTTAAGTGAAAAATGCAAGCGGTTAAATACAAAGACAGGAGGATGTTTGAAATGAAACTTTATGGGATTTGTTTTAGTCCTACAGGCGGAACGAAAAAGACAGCGGATATGTTGGCGGAGGGATTGAATGGCGAAATTCAGTCTGTAGATCTGACAGACAGCAAAACAGATTTTTCCGGTGTTTCTCTGACAGAAGATGATCTTGCAGTGATTGCGGTTCCTTCCTATGGCGGCCGGGTACCGGGAACGGCGGCGGAGCGGCTTTCTTTAATCCGGGGGAATGGGGCAAAGGCTGTTCTTGTATGCGTCTACGGCAACCGGGCGTATGAAGATACATTGGCAGAATTACAGGATATCACAAAGCAGGCAGGATTTTGTATCATAGCGGCTGTTGCTGCCATAGCTGAGCACTCTATTGTACGGCAGTTTGCGGCGGGGCGTCCGGATCAACAGGATCAGACGCAGCTCCATGCATTTGCTGAGAAAATCCAGGCAAAACTGGATGCACAAAATATCTCCGAACCATCGATCCCGGGAAATCGTCCCTACAAAAAAGGCGGCGGAGCCGGTATGGTGCCGAAGCCTACCAAAGACTGTGTGAAGTGCGGCTTATGTGCCCGGAAATGTCCGGTGCAGGCCATTGACTTCAATGACCCCAAAGAGGTTGACAGCAAGGCCTGCATTTCATGTATGCGCTGTGTATCTGTTTGTCCTCATTCTGCACGAAAGGTGAACGGCGTCATGATGGCCGCCGTCAACACTATGCTGAAAAAGGTATGTTCTGATCGAAAAGCACCTGAATTGTATCTTTAAGTACATGAAATAGAAGGATTCGCGAATAGCGTAAAATTACTTTAAGTTAAAAGCAAAAAAATAAATGTAGAGAATATCACTTTGTGTTATCATTAAGTTGATGAGACAAAAAAATAAACAAAGGAGGATATTCTCTATGAATAATAGTAT
>JBMNRA010000060.1:0-16478 GCA_050944415.1 Ruminococcus sp. | reverse complement strand
GGATCCCGAAGATCCGGAAGATGATCCTCTCGGAGACCCAGGAGGAGAGGGAGGCGGCCTTAAATGAGCTGATCCCTTACCAGAAAGGGGACTTCAAGGCCATGTATGAGGCATTGGAAGGCAGGCCCATGACCATCCGCTACCTGGACCCGCCCCTGCATGAATTCGTGCCGACGGCCGAAGAGGATATCCGGGAGATGTCCCGGGAAATGGGGATCACGGAAGAGCAGGTGCGCCATAAATGCCAGGAGCTCCATGAGTTCAACCCCATGATGGGCCACAGGGGCTGCCGCCTGGCGGTGACCTATCCGGAGATCGCCCGGATGCAGACACGCGCGGTGATGGAAGCAGCCATTGAAGTGAAGGCGGAAAAAGGCTGGGACATCGTGCCGGAGATCATGATCCCGCTGGTGGGAGACAAAAAAGAGCTGAAATATGTGAAAGACGTGGTGGTGGAAACGGCGGAGAAGGTCAAAGAGGAGAAAGGCTCCGATATGGCATACCACATCGGAACGATGATAGAAATCCCCCGTGCGGCCCTCCTGGCCGATGAGATCGCCCAGGAAGCGGAATTCTTCTCCTTTGGGACCAATGACCTGACCCAGCTGACCTTCGGGTTCTCCCGGGATGACGCGGGGAAATTCCTGGACGCCTACTATAAAGCGAAGATCTATGAGTCGGATCCTTTTGCCAGACTGGACCAGAACGGAGTAGGGAAGCTGGTAGCCATGGCGGCGGAAAATGGAAGGAAGAGCCGCCCGGATCTGAAACTGGGCATCTGCGGGGAACACGGGGGAGATCCCAGCTCCGTGGAATTCTGCCATAGGATCGGACTGGACTATGTATCCTGCAGCCCCTACCGGGTGCCCATTGCGAGACTTGCGGCGGCACAGGCAGCGATTAACAGCAGGGAGGATTCATAAATCAATGGAGGGAGACAGCCATTGAATGAAAATTGAAGATAAGCGTATCATTGGAGACAGTGATACGCTTATCTTTTGCCAAAATTGCACATTTGAGCTGCTCTCCATTCTTACATATAAATGAGGGAATTGCAGAAATGCACTATCTCCAGTTGGATTTGACGGAAGAACAGCGGAAAGTCTGACCGTGGAATTTGAAAAGGCAGCAAATTCACTGGAAACAATGCCCCAGAGATGCCCGTGGCTTTCAGAAGAATATATCCCTAAGAATGCCTACCGATTTATCATGTTTGAAAAACGCTATATGATAATCTCTCAAATCATAGATGATACCGTCTATGCGGATTATGTGGTGGATGGCAGGCAGGATTACGGATGGCTCATCCGCTGACAAAAGAATATAAAGAATGAAAATCGTCACTTGACCGCAGGTGGCGATTTTTTTTGCCCAAAGGTTGGTGTTTATAAGGAGTTTAACAATTCACTTCGATTGTTTTAGTTTTTTAAGGTACCCTCATATATGAGGTGAGTAAATATATGATACAGAATATTTTAAGAAAAATAGGCAACCGTACAGTAGGAGATCAGACAATCGTCGAAGTGTCTCAGATGAAACCGGAAGAAGAAAGGAAGCTGTTTCTGCCAGTAGCAGGCGACGCGCTGAACATTACAGAACAGTACAATCAGATTATGTTTTTTTACGAGGCCGGAATCCGGCAGATTAGGGCAAAACTGGAGATTCTGAATGAGGAATTTAAGGCCTGCAATGACAGAAATCCAATAGAGTCCATCAGCAGCAGGGTGAAATCTCCGGAAAGCATTAAAGAAAAAATGGAACGGCAGTCCATACCCCTGACCGTCAGCGGTATGGTGCGGAATATTATGGACATTGCAGGCGTCCGTGTCGTGTGTCCTTTTATTTCAGATGTATACCATATTGCGGATCTTCTGCTGAGACAATCTGATATAGAAAGAATCAGGGTGAAAGATTATATCAAAAATCGCAAACCAAACGGGTATCGCAGCCTTCATCTGATCGTTATGGTTACCGTCTGGTTTTCCGACCATAAGTGTGAAGTTCCGGTGGAAATACAGCTTCGGACAATCGCGATGGAATTCTGGGCAAGCCTGGAGCATCAGCTTCGTTATAAAAAGAACAGAAAATTTACAGATGAAATGCAGAAACAATTGAAAGAGTGCGCGGATATTGTCTCAGAGGCAGACGAACATATGCAGGAGCTGGCGGCGCAGTGGCTGTAGGTTTTAAAAATAATAAGAGTTTATTTAAAATCTGTTTAAAAAATCCATGCGAAGTCATTAGAACTGTCCGGTAGACTGTATGACAGAAAGAAAAGAAAGAAGGGATAAGATGAATCGGATTGTTATCATACCGGCGTTAAATCCAGATGAAAGACTCCGGGATATTGTAGAGAGAAACTGGGAACTGGAAAATCAGGTGATTGTCGTGGACGATGGAAGCGGGGAAAAATATTCCCAGTTTTTCTGGGAACTCAGTGAAAAATGCATCGTTCTGCACCACAGAGAAAACAGAGGGAAAGGAGCCGCGATCAAAACAGCCCTTAAGTATATAAAAGAGGAATTATGGGAATGCAGTGTCATCGGCATTATGGACGCGGACGGACAGCATCTGCCGGATGATATGGAAAAACTGCTGATGAAGTCGGCGGCCTGTCCGAATGCTCTGATACTGGGAAGCCGTACCATTGATGAGAAGGTGCCCTGGCCATCCCGGATGGGCAACCGGATTACCAGAAAAGTTTTTCAGCTGGCAACAGGGACGAAAGTAGCCGATACCCAGACCGGACTGCGTTCTTTTACAGCGGATCTGCTGGACGTTATGCTGGACATACCGGGGGATAGGTATGAATACGAAATGAATGTTCTGGTAACCTGTGCCAAAAAAGATATCCCTATTATAGAAATTCCGATAAAGACCATTTATCACGATCAGAATAACAGCTGCTCCCATTTCCGCAAGGTTAGAGATTCCGTCAGAATTTACAGCCAGCTGCTGAAATTTTCCTTTGTTTCTTTCTCCAGTTTTCTTCTGGATTACGGGCTGTTTGTGCTGCTGACACTTGCGCTTCCGGCAGGGGCGGGGTTCATAGCCGCAGCCAATATTATGGCAAGAATCATAAGCGGAGCTTATAACTATATGATGAACTGCCGGCTGGTATTTCATGAAAAACAATCTGTAAAGACAGCGGCAGATTATCTGGCGCTGGCCGGCCTGATCCTTTTTCTGAACAATATACTGCTCCAGGCATTTCTGATTTTTTTACATATGCCGGTTTATCCCGCCAAGATTCTGACGGAATGCACTTTGTTCGCTGTAAGCTGGCTGGTTCAGAAGAAACTTATATTTTTACCGGAAAAAAAGAAAGTGGTGAACATACATGAAAAAAAGATTAATTGCCGCCGTATCTGATCTGCTGATCGCGGCCCTGCTTCTGTGCGGCATCTATGGCGCTAATTATCTGATGCCGCAGAAGGGAGTCATGGCTCAGGATATGGCGCGGATAACGGCGCCGGACAGTCCGGGCGGTCAGAGTGCGCTGCCGGTCAGCCAGGAACATCAGGAGGCGGACAGCGCAGACACTCAGAAGCTGCAGACGCTGGTGGACAGCAATCCCTCGGGGCTTACAACGACAAAAGTAAAGCTGGATGCCCAGGACTGGCATAAGAAATTTGCCGATAAATTTACAGACCAGGTTATTTCCACAGATACGTCCTACACCAGTCCCAATCTGTCGGTGCAGCTGACCTACAATTCCTATAATACCAATAAACTGGATCATTCCCAGAACGGGAGACATGAAAGATACGGTTCCAATATTTCCTATGTTCTTGCCGATATTTACGTGGGAGACATTACCTGTCTGCAGACCTGTTTTGCCGAGAATACCTACGGAGTGGGATACGCTGAAAAGCTGTCGGATATGTCCGCGCGGCTGCAGTCTGTTCTGGCGGTAAACGGAGATTCCTACAGCAACAGCAGGCATAAAGACAATGGAACGATTATCAGAAACGGAATTATTTACCGGGCGCAGCCTACAGATATGGAAACCTGTGTCCTGAACTGGGACGGAACCATGAAAATATACGGCCCGGAGGAAATGAACACCCAGCAGCTGATTGACAGCGGAGCCTATCAGAGCTGGATTTTCGGACCAAGTCTTCTGGATGAAAGCGGGAAAGCAAAAACCTCTTTCCAGACCTGGCCTTATATTACCGAATCCCATCCGAGAACTGCCATTGGTTATTATGAACCGGGCCATTACTGTCTGCTTGTGGTAGACGGAAGACAGGATAATTCCCGTGGGATGTTTCTGGATGAGATGGCAAATCTTTTTGAACAGCTTGGATGCAAGGCGGCCTATAATCTGGACGGCGGTCACTGTTCCTTTATGACGATGCAGGATCAGGTGGCCAACCATCCTTATAAGCCGGAACATACCGTTGAAGACGGAATTTTTATAACGGAGGGATTACTGTGAAAATGATAAAGATATTAAAGACGGCGGCAGGACATATCTGCATTATATGCAGTATTGCCCTTTTGGTGATACAGATTCTGGACTGGTTCAATCCGTTTATGGATTTTATGGGGCATTCCATGCAGCTTCTTTATGTCCTGTGTATTTCAGCGGCTTATCTTGGAATCTGTGAGGTATATGTAAAGCGGCCGAATAACATGAGAAAAACGCGGCGCGAAAAGACAGGAAGGTGATCAGTAATGGTAGAGGTCAATATCAGAATTTTTTTCCCCAAAAAAGAAACGGAGCTGTTTCCGGATTATCACCGCCATATGGATATGCTGAAGGAGCAGCTTCAGGGAAAGGTCAGGGTATATCTGGATGAAACGGAAGATGTGCCCATTTATCAATATTATTCGCTCTCTCTTTTCGGATGCATTGAAACCCGTTATCTGAGGCGTATGCAGATTGGGAAGAGTGTGATGCATATTACGGAAGGAATTCTGGAGTATGCGCGGAACAGGCATTTGCCGCGGATTTTTAAGGAGGTGGTGTACCGGTATCTGAAAAGTTATTTGAATTCTTTTGATTACCTTGTAGTGACGGATAAAACCCTGGAACAGGAATTAAAAAGAGAGGGGGTGTGTAAACCGCAGTTTTATGAAATCCCTGAAGAAAGCGAGATGAAAAGAGAGCAAAGAGCGAATCTCTGGCTGAATTTTTATGAAAGAATAGAAGCGGCATAATAAGCAGATGGGGATGCGAAAGAAAAGATCTTTCCATCCCCATTTCGCAGGCAGAAAAAGAGGGAGAAGAGGTGTTAAGGTATGAAGATCCTGATTACGACGGACTGGTATGAACCGGTCGTTAACGGGGTAGTTACTTCCGTGAAAACATTGGTCAGGGAGCTGAAAAAAGCGGGACATGAGGTGAGAATTTTAACATTGTCCAGAACCTGCCAGTCTTACAGAAAAGATGAAGTTTTTTATATCGGGTCGGTAAGCGTGGGGAAAATCTATCCTCAGGCGAGGCTGAAACTTCCGGTTTCAGGGAAATACATGAAGGAACTGATGAAATGGAAGCCGGATATCATTCATTCGCAGTGCGAATTTTCCACATTTTTTCCGGCGAGGAAGATCGCGGCAGAGCTTGGAATTCCCATAATACATACCTATCACACCATTTACGAAGATTATACCCATTATTTTTCACCGGGGAAAAAGTGGGGCAGAGGAATCGCGGAAATACTTACCAGGAGGCTGTCCCGCCAGGTGTGCGGCATAATCGTTCCAAGCAGGAAGATTCAGAACATACTGGAAGGTTATCAGGTGGAATGCCCCCTCTGGGTGATCCCTTCAGGAATTGATATCCTTCAGTATAAGCAGGGAAGAACAGAGGAATGGAGAGAAAAAATCCGGGCCAGGTATTCTATTGCTCCGGATACCAAGATTCTTTTATACGTGGGAAGACTGGCGCGGGAAAAAAATGTGGAGGAACTGATTTCCTATCAAAAGGAGGCGAGGAAGCAGAACGCGGTTCTGATGCTTGTGGGAGACGGACCTTTCAGAAAAAATCTGGAAGACCAGGTCAGGGAAGAGGGGCTGCGGGATCACGTGATTTTCGTGGGAATGGTGCCGCCCTGTGACGTGTGGAAGTATTATCAGGCAGGTGATCTTTTCGTCAGCGCTTCTGTCAGCGAGACGCAGGGTATGACTTATGGAGAGGCGCTGGCTTTGGGCCTCCCCCTTCTCTGCAGAAAAGACGAGTGTCTGCAGGAGGTGGTAGAGAACGGCAGAAACGGCTGGCAGTATGAAAATCAGAAGGAATTTCTGAAATATCTGGCAGACTGGTCAGGGAAAAGCAGTGAGGAAAAACGTGAGATCCGCCGGAGGGCGCAAAAGTCTGCGGGGCAGTTTTCAGCGGAACGGTTTTATCAGAGAGTGGTGCAGGTGTATGAGAAAAAAACAAAAGAAACGGGAGGCGCGGCCTGAAACATATGGAAAACGCCAAAGTCTGTGGAACGTAATTTCTCTGGCGGGGCTGCTTCTCTGCGCTGCAGCGGCAGTCTGGGGATACCGGTCAGGGTATTTCCATTCTGTAACTTCCCTTCAGAGATGGATGGAAAGGTTTGGAGGGCTGGGCGTTCTGGTTTTTATTCTGATCCAGATTGTCCAGGTGGTATTCCCGATTCTGCCGGGAGGAATCAGCTGTCTGGCGGGCGTTCTGCTGTACGGGCCCTGGGTTGGATTTTTATACAATTATGTGGGAATCTGTATCGGTTCCATGGCGGCTTTCGGAATCGCCAGAAATCTGGGAAGGTCCGCCTTTGAAAAGAAGTTTTCGCCTGAGCAGATCCGGAAATTTGAAGCATGGACAGGGCAGGACAGCAGATTTTTGAAACTTTTCGCGGCGGCGATTTTTTTCCCGGTGGCGCCGGATGATCTGCTCTGTTATCTGGCCGGAACCACCGCAATGACCTGGAAGCAGTTTATCTGCATTATCTGGCTGGGGAAACCCTGTTCCATTGCCCTTTACAGTCTGGGGCTGACGAAAATATTTCAGGTGTTCTTTCCGGCAGGCTAAGAAAGGTGAGGTCTTGGGAATGAAAAAGGTTTGGATACCCGGGAAGTACCGGGTGATACTGGCCGCGTTTATCTTTCCGGTTCTGATCTGCTGTGTGGGATTCGCTCTGACCGGCGTATACCCCTTTGGTTCCCGATCAGCGCTGATTATTGACGGCGTACACCAGTATCTGGGTTTTTATGAAGAATTCAGCCGTCAGCTGGGGAAGGGCATGGGCTGGACTTTTTCCGGCTATGGGCTGGGGCATAACTTTTACAGTGTGTTTTCTTATTATCTGAGCAGTCCTTTCAGTCTTTTGGTTCTTCTGCTGATGCGGATCATGTATGTAAATGAGGCGGTTACCCTTGTGGTGCTTTTGAAGATCGGACTTTCGGGCGCCTGTATGGCGTGGTATATGCAAAAAAAGACAAAAGGACGGAAGGATATAGCGGTATGTACCGGCTGCATGTATGCATTGTCCAATTATATGCTGGGATATTACAGCAATCTGATGTGGCTGGATTGTCTGATGCTGCTGCCGCTTCTGGCATGGAGCATAGAAGATATGGTAAGCAGCGGACGGTGGAGAAAGTATACGTTAGTCCTGGGATACGGTATAATTTCCAACTACTATATGGGTTTTATTCTCTGTGTGTTTTCTCTGCTGTACTATACCGCCATTTACGCGGGAGCGGAAAAAAGAAGAGATCCCTTGTGGAAATCAGCGGCAAAATTCGCGGGAGCTTCCCTCTTAAGCGGCGGGGCTTCGGCAGTCATTCTGATTCCGGCGATTTTCGCGGTATCAGAAACCACGGCGGCAAGGCGGGCAGCCTTCTCTTTGACGGCGGAAACCTATGGCAGCCTGTGGGAGCAGCTTAGCCGGCTGCTGTTCCATGCGTTTCCTTACGCCACATCCGCGGATCAGGCTTCTTTGAACATATACTGCGGGTGCGCGGCGCTGCTGTTTCTCATCCTGTATTTTTTCAAGGCGGAAATTTCATGGCGAAAAAAAGCGGCCGCGGCAGGTCTTTTGATCTTTTACTTCGCCGGGTTTCACTTTGCGGCCTTAAACCTTCTTCTACACGGCCTGCATGAACCGGTAGGCATGCCGAACCGTTTTGCTTTTGTGTTTGTGTTTCTGCTGTTAAAGACAGCCGGCGAAGGATGGGAAAAGACCGTATCCGCGGACAGAAAGACAGGAAAAAGAATTCTGTGCTTTCTGATACTTGCCGAGATAGGCATTCACGGCGTGCTGAGTATCTGCAATAACGGAAGCGCCAATCGGAATCTGTATGAAGACAGCGGCAGGGAAATTCAGCGGATGATGCGCGCGAAAGAGGACGCTTCCGAATACCGGACGGTGATTGTGAATCCCATTTTAAGAAATGAGGAGCTGTTATTCGGCCTTAAGGGCGTTTCGCTCTTTTCTTCCACGAACACGGACCAGATGCAGAGATGGATGGAACGCATGGGATTTGAGACAGGAAAAAACAGATTTCAGTACGCGGGAGGAACGGAGATTATGGATATGCTGCTGGGCATCCGGTATCTGGCCTGCCGTAATGACATGAAATTCGACATGCCCTATCAGAAAACGGATGAAGGGGAATATTTTACTCTGTTTGAAAATCCGAGAGCATTAGAGAGCGGATATCTTGTGGACTTACGGATGAAAGATTTTCGGCTGCAGGGGAACAATCCCCTGGAAACGCAGAATTATCTTCTGGAACAGATGGGATGCGGCGCCCTGTTCCAGACCCAGATGGTATTCCCGGCAGAACAGGAATCAGATGCGGCAGATAAGATATATGAGATATATCTGAAGGGAAAGGAACATGGATATTTGTGCCTGAATGGAATGGAACCCTCTTCCGTTGAAATTGACGGAAGGATTCAAAAATCAAGCAGCTGGAATAATAATTTCCTGGATCTGGGATATTCCGATAAAGGCAGAATCGTTCAGGTCAGTGTATCGGAATACGGGGGAACGGCAATTCTGGGAACGGCAGAAGACAGGCGGATAGATGCTGTTTATCAGAAGCTGCGTCAGAATCAGATCCGGTTACAAAAGGGCAAAGGAACAATACAGGCGGAAAAGGACGGGATTTTATTTTTCCCGGTGTTTTATGATAAGGGACTCTCGGCCCGGATAGACGGAAAGGAAACAGAAGTGCTGAATCTGGACGGAATGACCGGCATACCCGTCGTGAAAGGAAATCATGAACTGGAGTTTTTTTACGAGGTACCGGGTCTGAAAGCCGGAGCGGCATGCTCCGCGGCGAGCCTGGCAGTCCTGGGGATTTCCTTTTGGCTGGGAAAGGCGAAAAAGAAGTATTTGCGGGGAGGTACAAATGAAGAAAATCAGTATTGTGGTCCCATGTCTGAATGAGCAGGAGGTTCTCCCGATTTACTATGAGAACATGAAGAAGATCATGGGACAGATGGAACACGCGGCATTTGAATTACTGTTTGTGGATGACGGATCTGCCGACGGAACCCTTGAGATATTAAGAAAACTGAGCAGTCAGGACGAAAGGTGCGGCTATCTGTCCTTTTCGAGAAATTTCGGCAAGGAAGCAGCGCTTTTCGCGGGCATGGAATACGCCCAGGGAGATTATATTGCTGTCATGGACGCGGATCTGCAGGATCCTCCGGAGATGATTCCCGTCATGTATGAGGAACTGGAAAAGGGAGAGTATGACTGTGTGGCAGCCCGCCGGACGGACCGGAAGGGAGAGAAAAAAATACGCTCCTTCTTTTCCGATGTTTTTTACAGGACGCTGAACCGGATTTCAAAAGTGCCGGTGGTGGAAGGGGCCAGAGACTTCCGGATGATGAAAAGAAAGGTGGCGGATTCCGTGCTGCGTTTGCGGGAATGCAACCGCTTCTCCAAAGGCATGTTCAGCTGGGTAGGATATTCCACAAAGTGGCTGGAATATCCTAACGTGGAACGGGCGGCAGGCAGGACTAAATGGTCTCTGAAAAAGCTGTTCAAATATTCTATGGACGGGGTATTGGGATTTTCTACTCTGCCGCTGTCCATTTCCTCTTATGGAGGGATTCTTTTCTGCGGGATTGCTTTTCTGACCATCTGCGTTTTGATTGTCCGGTATATTATCTGGCACGATCCGGTGCAGGGATGGACTACTTTAATGTGCGCGATTTTCTTTATCGGCGGCGTGCAGCTGCTCTGTGCCGGGATTCTGGGACAGTATCTGGCGCGGATGTATATGGAAGTGAAAAGAAGGCCGATTTATTTGCTGAAGGAGACCTGGAAAGATGGAGAAAATGAAGATTTACATATATAAAGGCGGACTATCCGTTGTGAGCAAAAGCGGGGTGGGAAGCGCCATTCGCCATCAGGAACAGATGCTGAGAGAAACGGGGGCGCCGCTGGCTGAAAACTGGAAGGAGGCATCGGTGATACATATCAACACTGTTTTCCCGGACGCTGCCTTCGCGGCCTATGCTGCCAGAAAACAGGGGAAAAAGGTGGTCTATTACGGGCATTCCACAATGGAAGATTTCTGCGATTCTTTCATCGGCTCCAACCGGGCAGCCGCTTTTTTCAAAAAGTGGATCTGCCGGTGCTACAGCCTGGGAGATGTGATTCTTACGCCCACGGAATATTCCAGACGTCTGCTGACAGGATACGGGCTGAAGCCGCGTATCTACGCCGTTACCAACGGAGTGGACACAGGTTTTTTCCATAAAGACGCGGAAATGGGAAGAGCTTTCCGCAGAAAGTATCGGATTCCGGATCACAGAAAAGCAGTGATCTCCGCCGGACATCTGATACCCAGGAAGGGAATTTTTGATTTTCTGAAACTGGCGGCCGGGATGCCGGAGGTGCTGTTTATCTGGTTTGGAGGCGGAAATTTATGGGCGGTGCCGCCTGCGGTGAAACGGGCGATAAAGAAGAAAACAGAAAATGTGATATTTGCGGGATATGTGAAGCCGGAGGAGTTAAAGGCGGCATACTGCGGAGCGGACGCTTTTGCTTTTTTCAGTTATGAAGAAACGGAAGGAATCGTGGTTCTGGAGGCTCTTGCCTGTGAGATTCCGGTGATTGTAAGGGACATCCCGGTCTATGAAGACTGGCTGAAAAATGGCGTTCATGTATATAAGGCAGGAGATATTGAAGAGTTCCGGCAGGGACTGGAATCTGTTTTTTATAAAGACTGTTCGGATATGACAGGGGCGGGAAGAAAGCTGGCGGAAGAACACAGTATCCGCCAGACGGGCCTGCTGCTGAATGAAATCTATCAGATGGAACAGCTTGGGGAAGGCGGGCGGCAGCCGTGTGTGGGGAAGAGTTTAAGAAATGTTTAACAATTTTAAGCGGAATATTTATTCCGTCCTGTTATCCTTTATCTGAATTTAGATAAAATGTAAGCAATGGCAGGAGGAAAGGATAATGAGCGAAAAGCTGTCAGGTTTATCTGTTCGTGAAGTAATGGAGCGAAGGGAAAAAGACGGGGGGAAAAATAAATCCGGGGAAATCACAAAAAGCACAGGACAAATCATCCGGGATAATTTATTTACATTGTTCAACTTCCTGAATTTTCTGATTGCGGGGCTTTTATTCGCAGTGGGAGCATATTCCAATATGCTGTTTATCTGCATTATCATTTTGAACATTGTGATTGGCACTGTTCAGGAGCTGAAGGCAAAAAGACTGGTAGATGAACTTTCGATTCTCAACCGGCCCAGCGTATGTGTCCTGCGGGAAGGCCAGGAAATGCTGGTGGATCTGGATGAAATTGTCAGGGATGATCTGATTGTGCTTGAAAGCGGCAATCAGATCTGCAGCGACGCGGTAGTGGTTGACGGAATGCTGGAAGTAAACGAGTCTTTGCTGACCGGAGAAAGCGACGGCGTGGTAAAAGAAAAAGGAGCAAAACTTTTTTCCGGCAGTTCTGTCATCGCCGGAAAAGCCTATGCCCGGGTCATTCATGTGGGCAATGACAATTACGCGGCGAAACTGGCCAGTGAAGTAAAGAAGGAAAAACAGGTACAGTCGGAGCTGCTGGGCTCTATGAGAAAAGTCACACATTTTACCAGTTTCCTGATTATTCCGCTGGGGATTTTACTGTTTATCGAAGCCTTTGTCATCCGGCAGTCACCGGTAAACGAGGCGGTTGTGTCTTCCGCCGCCGCTCTGCTGGGCATGCTGCCAAAGGGGCTGGTACTGCTGATTTCCGTATCTCTGGCGGCGGGCGTCATCCGGCTGGCAAAAATGAAGATTCTCGTCCAGAATATTTATTCTCTTGAGACGCTTGCCCATGTGGATACGCTCTGTCTGGACAAAACAGGCACCATTACCGACGGCAGTCTGAAAGTAATATCCGTCCTTCCAATGACCTTTTTCCCGAGAGGTGAAGCGGATCTGCTGGTGGAATCCTATATGTCTGCCTGCGATGACAATAATGCCACTTTCCGGGCGCTGAAAGAGAAGTTTCAGCAGAAACAGGCGTATCAGCCGGTATATAAAATTCCCTTCTCATCAAAAAGAAAATGGGGAAGCGTAAGTTTCCAGGAGGCGGGAACCGTATTCGCGGGAGCTCCGGAAAAACTGCTGGGAAAACTGCCGGAAAATCTGGAGCAGGAGATGAAACGGGGCCGCAGAGTAATTGTGATCGGGTATACGGGAAGAGTATGGGAAGATGAAAGCGCTCTTCCGGGACAGATTCAGCCGCTTTACGCAGTGGTCCTTGAGGATACGATACGTCCCCATGCAAAGGAAACGCTGGAATTTTTCCGCAGAGAAGGGGTAGAGGTAAAAATTATCTCCGGCGATCATATCCTGACAGTGTCGCAAATCGCGAAACGCGCGGGACTTCACAGATGGCGGGACGCGCTGGATCTTTCAGCCTTAAAGGGAGAGCCGGATTATGACGCTCTTGTCAAAAAATACGCGGTGTTTGCCAGAGTAACACCCAGGCAGAAACAGGAGCTGGTAAAAGCGATGAAACGGCAGGGGCGCCAGGTGGCCATGACGGGAGACGGTGTGAATGACCTGCTGGCGCTTCGGGAAGCGGACTGCTCCATCGCGGTTGCCGACGGCAGCGACGCAAGCCGTCAGATTTCACAAGTGGTTCTGCTGAATTCTGATTTTACCAATCTGCCCCAGGTGGTGATGGAAGGAAGAAAAGTAATTCACAATGTGACGAGGACTGCTCAGGTATTCTTTATCAAAACCATTTATTCCGTACTGGTATCCTTCCTCTGCCTGTTTACTAATCAGCCCTTTCCCTTTATTCCGATACAGATTACCTTAATCGACGCCTGCATCGAAGCCTATCCTTCCTTTCTGACGATTCTGGAATCGGATACCAGCCGGATCAAAGGCCGGTTCCTGCCGACGGCCCTGGGGCATGCGGCGCCTTTCGGAATAACCGTTACGGGAATGATTGCGCTGATAAGCTTTCTCTCGCCATTTACCCTGGCGGAAAGACAGACCGTTATGTACCTGCTGCTGATTCTGATTTCCATGTCGGCGGTGATAAAAAGCTGTGTTCCCTTCAATCCCCTCAGACTTTTTATCTGCGTTACGATGGCGGCGGGAACCTTTGGAGCGCTTGGCCTTCTGCCCTCTCTTTTCCAGGTCAGCCCTGTCTCCGGGGAAATGAGATTATATATACTGGCAGGAGCAGCGCTCTCTCTTCTGGCGGTTCTGCTTTTGGAGCAGATGCGCCGCAGAAGCTCTTTTCGTAGATGGGACTGGAAAAAGTAGGGACTCTGCGTTATGATAAGGGACAGATAAGGAAGAGAAAAGAGGAAAACCGATGTCTTTGAAAAAGCGTATGTTCCGTTCCAATATGAAAATCCTGTTTGCGGCGATGATTTCCCTTATGATCATTATTCTGGCTGTGCTGGTCTTCTTTGAGGATTCCCTTGAAAATCAGATCTATTCGCTCAGCCAGACGAAGCTGGATTCCCATATTGGAGAAGTTGTGGACCTGATGGAGTCGGAAGATATAAAAAGCGCGGAAGATCTTCAGCGCCAGGTTGGCAAATGGGAGTATCATACCGCGGAAATTGCCGGCGGAAAAGTGATATCCGGCGATCAGGGAGAAAAGATGCGGGAACTGGCGGAATTCTTTTCCGTGGATGACAAAAGCGGCAGGACGGATATATTCTCTTACCAGAAAGCAACCGCTGCGGGCAAATATCTGGAACAGCGGGATACTTATCTTGTGGCGGTGCGCTTTGCGGAAAACAACTGGCTGGTATCATCGCTGAACACGTCTTTTTACGTGTTCCTTGCGGCGGTGATCGGGGCGGGAATTCTGGCCATAGCTTTTCTGATGTTTCTCGCCTCCTTTTTCACACGCAGAATGAACAGGGTGATCATGGAGCCGGTGGAATAGCTGGTAAAAGGCGCGAAACGGATCCAAAAGGGAAACCTGCAGGAAGAGATTGATTACCACGGCGAAAAAGAATTTGAGCATGTGTGTCAGGCCTTTAATGATATGCAGAAGACCATTCTGGAAGACCGGCAGCAGAGAGCCAGAACGGAACGGGCGAGAACGGACATGGTTACCGGTATTTCCCATGATCTGAGAACGCCCCTGACTTCCATACAGGGGTATATTAAAGGCGTGCTGGATGAAGTCGCGGATACGGAAGAGAAAAAAAGAGCCTATCTGAAAACTGCCTATGAGTCCACGGAGGAAATGGATGATCTTCTGCGGAAGCTTTTCGATTTTTCAAGAATGGAGAGCGGTCAGATGCCCTTCCATATGGTGAAGGCTGATCTGGCAGAATATGTGACGGCATATGCGGCGCAGAAAGAGAAAACCGCGGATCCCGGCCTGCTGAAATTTCAGCTGCGCATCGAAGGTTATATGCCGGAAATATCCATGGATGTGGATCAGGTAAGAAGAATACTGGATAACCTTCTGGAAAACAGTCAGAAATACGCCATGACCGCGCCGGTTCAGGTGGATATAAGGGTAAAGGAAACCAGGCGGCATATACTTCTGGAATGGAAGGATAACGGCCAGGGAGTTCCCCAGGAAAAGCTGGGGCGGATCTTTGAAAGATTTTACCGGTGTGATGAATCCAGGACGAAGAAAGGCAGCGGAGTGGGTCTGTATGTGGTAAAATATATCATGGAACGCCATGGAGGAAGGGTACAGGCCGATAACGAATCCGGACTGAAAATCAGCCTGTATTTTCCAAAATCAGACAAAGATGAAAAGAGGGCATAAACGTGGAAAAAATATTAATTGCGGAAGATGATATAAAAATCGCTGAGTTGGAGAGGGATTATCTGGAAAGCAACGGATACGAAACGCACATTGTGGAAGATGGAAATGAGGTGATTCCCGAGCTGAAAAAGGGCGGGTATCATCTGCTGCTTCTGGATATCATGCTTCCCGGCTGCAGCGGATATGAGATATGCCGCACGGTGCGTGATGAAATCGATATTCCCATCCTGATGGTGACGGCGCGGGCCGAGGCGGTGGATGTCATCCGGGGTCTGGGCCTGGGAGCGGATGATTATATCACCAAGCCCTTTGATCCCTCCCAGCTGGTGGCGAGAGTCCGCTCCCATCTCAGACGGTATGTCCGCCTTACGGCAAAAAGAGACGGCGGCGCGAAAGAGAACAGCGAAAAGATCTGTATTCAGGATTTAATGATTGAGCCCAGGACATGGAAAGTATGGAAGAAGGACAAAGAGATCCGTCTGCCGAACCGGGAGTTTGAACTGCTGCGGTTTATGGCGGAGAATCCCAATATTGTATTTTCCAAAGAAGAATTATTTGAAAAAATATGGGGATTTGATTACGTATCAGACGCGGCCACCGTATCTGTCCATATAAACCGGCTGAGAGAAAAGATTGAAGATGATCCGAGAAATCCCCAGATCATCGGAACAGTCTGGGGAGCGGGGTACCGTCTGAACGCATAAAGCTTATTCCAAAGTACGGATCAGATTGCTTACGTAAGGCCGCTTCCCGCTTCCTGGAGAGCATTTCCTGCCGCAGGGAAATGGTGGATTCTCCCTCCAGACACAGATTCAGATATTCTTTCATTTCCTGTATACTGAAACCGCATTTTTTCAGACAGGTGAGATCCTTAATCCATTTTACCGTATTTTCGTCAAAAATCCGGCGGTTATTCGCATCCCGCTTAACACCCGGAACCAGTCCCTCATTACAGTAGAATTTTAAAGTCTGATAAGTAATATTCAATTCTCTGCAGACCTGCATCATCGTGTATATCATATGTTCTCCTTTGTTAATCAAAAAAAGTATTGACCGATAGCAACGACCGCAATCTATAATCAATAATCAGAAGCGGTTGATACAATCGTATTGTAGTATAGAGCCAAAAATAATGCAAGCTGACGGCAGAGAAAGATAGCGTCAAGATACTTTAAGTTGAAAAAATATAGAAGTATCCCTTTGCGTTTCATCATTTATATATTTCCTAGGTGTGCATTAAACCAGATTACCTTCTTAGCTGTATATCCAGGGATTGAAGC
>JBMNRA010000059.1:0-16735 GCA_050944415.1 Ruminococcus sp. | reverse complement strand
TCTCTTTTTTGTTTTAGGTTGACTGATTTCATATGTATGTATATAATTAACATAAAATTATTTGTACGTGAAAAAATATTGTAAAATTTCACACACATAAAAAGGAAGAACGTATGGGACAGTCAGAAAAAAGAACAAAAAAGGTAATCGGCCCGGAGGTCTTTGTGTTCATTTTGGTATTCGCAGGAATATTTGCCTATCTCGGATGCAGTATGGGGGCCGTTAATATGGTGAATACAATGATGAATACAGCATATCAGCTGCTGCTGGATACAGTCTTGTACATTATGGCCATTGCAGTGCTGGCCGGAGCGGTTTCCGGACTTTTCACGGAATTTGGGGTGGTAGCGCTTATTAACAAACTGCTTTCTCCCCTGATGAAGCCACTGTATGGACTGCCGGGTGCAAGTATTATCGGCGTGCTGGCAACGTATCTGTCTGATAATCCTGCCATCTTAACATTGGCGGATCAGACGGAATTCCGCCGATATTTCAAAAAATACCAGCTGCCGGCACTGACCAATATCGGAACAGCGTTCGGGATGGGAATGATCATCACAACATTTATGATCGGTATAAAGAATCCGCAGGGAGGCACTTTTATTGCGGCAGCACTGATTGGGAATCTGGGAGCTATTGTTGGAAGTATCATCAGTGTAAGGATTATGCTTTATTTTACGGCAAAAATCTACGGAAAAACACAGATGTGCATTACAGGAGCGGGAGGTCCTGTAATGCATGCAGATGAACGGGAGATACGCCAGGGATCCGTTGGCAATCGTGTACTGGGGGCGATCCTGGATGGCGGAAAGGCCGGAGTGGACATGGGAGTGGCTATCATTCCCGGTGTGCTGATTATCTGTACTCTGGTACTGATGCTGACCAATGGGCCTTCTGAAAGCGGTGTATATACCGGAGCAGCATATGAAGGCGTTGCATTGCTTCCTGCAGTCGGGGACAGACTGCAGTTTATTTTAAAACCGTTGTTTGGATTTTCATCATCCAATTGTGTGGCGGTTCCGGTGACAGCTCTTGGTGCTGCGGGAGCCGCGATCGGACTGGTGCCTCAGATGGTGCGGGACGGAATGGCTGTGGGCAACGATATTGCCGTATTTACTGCCATGTGCATGTGCTGGAGCGGATACCTCAGTACCCATGTGGCTATGATGGATTCTCTGGGATGTAAGGAATTGACAGGAAAAGCCATATTAAGTCATACAATCGGAGGGTTCTGTGCCGGTATAGCAGCGCACCTGCTGTACCAGTTGTTTGTGATGATTTTTTGATCTCTGGTAAAATCGATCAGGAAAACAGTTGAAAAAAAATGATTAGTGTGATATTATAACAAAAAAGAATCATATGTGTGAAAAAATGTTGTTGAAATTTAATAAGGAGAGAAAATGGAAGAATTAAGAAAAAGGCAGTTAAAAGCTTGTGAATCATTGAAAAAAGCCGGTATAGACAAAGCCATTATCGGCGATCCGATGTCAATTAATTATCTGACAGGTATACATATCATTCCTTACGAAAGATATTATGGTCTGGTAATTGATGCGGCCAGTGAAGAACTTATTATGGTTAATCCCAGTGTTGATACGGGATGTATGAAGGGTACAGTTCCGGAAAGAACTTATCTGGACGAGAACGGGCCTGGAGATACTGTACGTGACGTAGTGGGTGACTGTAAAGTTCTGGCTGTGGAAAAGAAATATTTTTCCATGAGCGTGGGGGAAATGTTTGCATCGCTGGGCTGTGAGATTGTAGATCTGGGTGACTGTATTGCACGTCTGAGAATGTACAAAGATGAAGCAGAAGTGGAAACTATGCAGTTTGCGGCCAAAATCGTTGATGAGGCTGTTGCGTATGTGTCAGATAAAATCAAGCCGGGTATGACTGAGAAAGAACTGAATATGATGCTGTACAGTTATATGGCAGGTTATCCAGGATTTATTACTGATGAATTTATTATTCTTGTGCTGGCTGCGGCAAATTCAGCAAATCCTCATGGCGCCAGCGGTGATTATGCGTTCAAGGAAGGCGATATTGTTCTGATGGATTTCTGCGCATATTACAACTATTACTGGTCAGATATTACCCGATGCCTTTTTGTTGGAAAAGTAGGCAATCCGAAGCTGGCTGAAATTTATGATATTGTCCTGAAAGCAAACCTGGCTGCTATCGCTGCAGTGAAACCAGGTGTTAAAGCAAAAGATATTGACAAAGCGGCCAGAGATGTGATTACGGAAGCCGGCTATGGAGAACTGTTTCTTCACAGAACAGGTCATGGCCTTGGCTTAAGCGTACATGAGGAGCCGTATATTACATCGGTCAATGAACTGGTTCTGGAAGAGGGAATGACTTTTACCATTGAGCCGGGGATTTATATTGAGGGCGTCGGCGGTGTCAGAATCGAAGACGACATTCTTGTGACAAAAGATGGATGCCGTATACTGACTTCCAGATCAAAGAAGCTGGAGGATCAGATAGTAAAAATCTGATTCTGCGGGAGGATGAGAAAGGAGACTGTGACTGATTATGACTGCGGTTAAACAGGAAGGAAAACTGAAAAAGAATATAGTTACATTATTGATATTGATTATTTCAGGTGCAATGGTTTATGCATTGCCCTACTTCAGAAGTTACTATTATGATGCATTTGTAGAGTGCTTTAATCTGACGGATACTCAGATGGGCGCATTGGGAAGCGCATACGGAAGTTTTGCGGTAATAGCATATTTCCTTGGCGGCTTCTGTGCGGACCGTTGGCCGGCAAAGAAACTGCTGACTCTGTCACTGGTTTCAACCGGTGTGATGGGCTTGATCCTGCTGCTTCGTCCTCCTTACTGGGGACTGTTTATCATTCACGCACTGTGGGGAATCACTTCGATACTGACTTTTTGGAATGCATTGGTAAAAGCGCTCCGGTCTATCGCATCCTCCTCTGAACAGGGCCGTGTATTTGGATTGTTTGAGGGTGGACGTGGAATTACCAACATGGTTCAGTCAGCGCTGGTTCTGGCACTGTTCGGTGTTGTTTCCAATAATATTTCCACAAGTGCAGGTCTGAATGCTGTTATTATTGCCTACTCTATAGTGACAATTCTTCTGGGTCTGCTGGTATGGATTTTCTATAAGGAAGGCGAGTTTAAACGTGAAGTAAAAGCGCTGGTTAACGTACCTGAGCTGAAACGTGTGCTGAAGATGCCTACGACATGGCTGCATGTGCTGATTATCTTTTGTTCTTATGCTATGTGCTGCAGTTATTTCTACATCACACCGTATACCACACAGGTGTTTGGCGCAACCGCTGTAATAGGTGCGGCTATGGGCTATTTTTCACAATATGCCCGTCCTATCGGATGTTTTGTTGCCGGTTTTGCCGGAGATAAAATCGGCTCATCGAAAGTCTGTGCCATTGGTTATGTAGTTATGATTATCGGCATGATCGGTATTATCCTGACACCTGGCAAAGCTTCTTTGATCTGGGTTCTGTTGATAGCATGTGCGGCTGTATATGCCTCCATGTATGCCTGCCAGTCCATGCATTTTGCTATCATGGAAGAAGGCGATTACCCGGAAGAGACGACAGGTACTGCTACGGCAATTCTGACTCCCCTGGGTTACAGTGTAGAAGCGATCGCTCCGCTGGTTGCAGGTCTGTGTCTTGACAGATGGGCAGGCGCTGAAGGATATAAAGTCTTCTTTATCATTCTGACAGTGACTGCATGTGTAGGTCTGATCGCTACCTTGCTGTGGATGGCAAAAACGAAAGACAGACGCAAAGAAATACTTGCGAAGAAATAACAGTTATGTTAAAAATAGAATAGGTAACCTGATAGCAGAAAGGGGATTGCTGCGGAGTTTTCCGGGCAATTCCCTTTCTGCGGCAAATAAAATCCTGAATGGGGAGAACAGGCAATGGACAGCTATAATCGAAGGGTGCTGGATCTGGCCATGGGAGCGGGAAAAATTCTTCTTCAAAGCGGCGCGGAAATTTTCCGGGTAGAAGAAACGATTCGGCGTATTGCAAAACATTACGGAGTGGAGAACAGCAATGCATTTGTACTCAGCAATGGCATATTTCTGACGGGACAGGATCATATGGGAGAGATGTACGCTTATGTCAAGCATATTCTCATAAGCGGAACACAGCTGAACAAGGTGGATGCAGTTAATCGTCTGTCCAGGGAAATTGAGCAGGGTCTCGCGCTGGAGGTGGCGGAAAAAAAACTGCGGCATATTAAAAAAATGCCGGGTAAGAAACCGCAGACGCTTGTACTGGCTTCCGGATTGGGCGCCGGATGTTTTTGCTATATTATCGGAGGATGGGCCGGAGACTGTCTGGCGGCAGTGATGGCCGGAGCCATTGTGGGAATTTATCAGATACTGATGGGAAAACGTAAGCACACCACGTCGAAACTGGCGCTTAATCTTCTGGGAGCGTTTCTGGCCACGGCGCTGAGTCTGATATTTTACAGAATGAAAATCGGATATGATTACCGGGCGATTACGGTAGGCGCGATTATGCCCATGCTGCCGGGCGTTCCTTTTGTCACATCCATCCGGGAACTTGCCAACGGAGATTATATTGCGGGAATCATTCGTCTGCTGGATGCCCTTCTTGTGACAGCCGGCATTGCCATGGGCGTTGGTTTGTTCTATATCCTGTACTATGAGCTGACCGGAGGATATATGTTATGATTCTTGATGCGTTAATTCAGTTTCTGGCCGCATTTTTTGGCACTATTGCGTTTTCCGTTATTTTTCTTGTTCCACGGGAACATTATCTGGCATGTGGGGTAATCGGAGGGCTTGGATGGCTGTTTTACTGGTGGCTTCAGAATTGTATGGGAGTATCTTATCTGCCGGGAACCTTCTTTGCGGCGGCTTTTGTAGTGCTGCTGTCAAGAATTTGCGGTGTGGAGTTCAAATGTCCGACCACAATATTTCTGTCATCGGGAATCTTTCCCCTGGTTCCCGGGGTGGGAATTTATCGTACGGTTTATTATATGATTATAGGGGAGATGGATCAAAGCTCCCTCTATGGCAGGCAGACCATTGGAACTGCCATTGCTATTGTGTTTGGAATAATTTTTGTGTTTGAAATACCGCAGCAGGGGATTGCAAAGATAGCAAAAGTGCTGCCGGTAATAAGAAAGAAGGATTAAATTTATTAAAAAAAGACAAATGAAGAAAATGACAGAAAATTTAAAAAACGAATGGACAGAACAGGAATTTGCAGTGGGAATTGATGTCGGTTCCACTACAACAAAGGCTGTGGTTCTGGATAGAGAAAAAAATAAAATTATATATTCTGATTATAAAAGACATCATGCGGATCAGGTAAAGAGCGTGATACGTGTCATGGAAGAACTTGACAGAAAATTCGCGGACGGCAAATTCCGTTTCTGTCTGACCGGATCCGGTTCAAAACCCATAGCGGAAAAGCTGGGGCTTCCCTTTGTGCAGGAGGTGGCCGCCAATGCGGCTGCTCTGAAAAGCAGGTATAACGATGTGGGGAGCGCCATTGAACTGGGCGGCCAGGACGCGAAGATGATTTTTTTTCAGAAAGATGAAAACACCGGAGCGCTTAACGTGGCTGATATGCGGATGAATGGCAGCTGCGCCGGAGGTACCGGAGCTTTTATCGATGAAATTGCTTCCGTATTGAAAGTTCCGGTTCAGGAATTCAATGCTTTGGCCGAAAAGGGGACCTGTGTCTTTGATATTTCAGGCAGATGCGGCGTTTACGCCAAAACGGATATTCAGCCTCTTTTAAATCAGGGCGTTGCGAAAGCGGATCTTGCTCTTTCAGCTTTTCACGCAATTGCCAAGCAGACCATAGGCGGACTTGCCCAAGGACTGGAAATCACCAAGCCAGTTGCCTTCGAGGGAGGTCCTCTTACTTTTCATCCGGTGCTGATCCGGGTGTTTAAAGAAAGACTGGCCCTTGCAGATGATGAGATATTAATTCCTGATCATCCGGAATTAATGGTTGCTTTTGGCGCTGCGGTTTCTGTGGACGAAATGTTTGGGGAGAGAAGTAATGCAGTATCTCCGGTTCAGCTCCTTGAAAAGTTAAGAAGCGAAGAGTTTAAAAAAGGAGAAAATGCATCGCAGGCGGTTTCTCCGTTTTTTTCGTCAGAGGATGAGCGAAGAATATTTGAAAAGAGACATGAAACCCGGCCGCTGGCATGGAAAAAACCGAAAGCGGGAGAAGATGTATACGCCTATTTGGGAATAGATTCGGGAAGCACTACAACAAAATTCGTGCTGATGAACGATCAGGAGGAGATCATCGATCATTTCTATGCGCCTAATGAGGGAGAACCTCTTAATGTTGCAAAACGAGCGCTTATTAAGATAAGAGACCGCTATAAAAAAGAGGGAGCGAATCTTCATATTCTCGCGGCCGGAACGACGGGATATGGAGAGATGCTTTTTGCAAAAGCATTTCAGGCGGAATATCACACGGTGGAAACGGTTGCTCATGCCAGAGCAGCGGGCAAGTATGTGAAGGACGCTACTTTTATTCTGGATATCGGCGGACAGGATATGAAAGCTATGTGGCTGGATAAGGGGATTATCACCAATATTCTTGTAAATGAGGCCTGCTCCTCCGGATGCGGGTCTTTTCTTGAGAATTTTGCTTCTTCGTTGAATATACCAACAAAACGGATAGCGGATGCGGCTTTTTCATCCAGACACCCGGCAGTGCTGGGAAGCCGCTGTACCGTATTTATGAACAGCAGCATTATCACGGAGCAGAGGAATGGAAGATGCGCGGAAGATATTATGGCAGGATTGTGCCGTTCTATCATTGAAAATGTATTTACCAAAGTAGTCCGCCTGTCCAATTTGGATTCTCTGGGAGACAGAATTGTAGTGCAGGGAGGGACTTTTGAAAATGATGCTGTGCTTCGCGCGATGGAAGAATATACGGGAAAGAAAGTAATCCGTGCTCCTTATCCCGGACTTATGGGTGCCATCGGTATCGCTCTGATTACAAAGGAAAGATACGAGAGAAATCCGGAAAACAGATCCTTCATAGACCTGGATGATCTGGAGAATTTTTCCTACCGTCAGGAGGCCAATTCTCCCTGCCCCTTCTGCACCAATCACTGCAAGAGAACGATTCTTCAGTTTTCCAATGGAAACTTCTGGATTACCAACAACCGCTGTGAACGGGGTGAAATACTCGGGGATCCCGGTGATTCCGCTGTGAAAAAGCAGTTGAAGGATAAGGTTCAGAAGGCCAATTCAGTGCCGAATTTATACCGGGTAAGGGAAAAGCTTCTGTTTCGGAAATATTCCTGCCCGGAACCGGAGAAAAAAAGAAATATTACCATAGGTATTCCACGTGTTCTGGCTTTCTGGGAGATGATGCCTTTCTGGCGGACTTTTTTAAGAGCGCTGGGCTTCAGCGTGAAAGTGTCGAATCCAAGCACCCGGGAAATATATGAAAAGGGTCTTTCCGCCGTGACTTCCGATACCGTCTGCTTTCCGGCTAAACTGGTTCACGGTCATCTCCGGAATCTGGCCGGGAAACAGGTGGATCGCATTTTCATGCCCTCTGTTACCACCGTGCCCTCTGAGAATACAGAAGCGACCAGTCAGTCCATGTGTGCCGTTGTCAAGGGGTATCCCCTTGTGGTGGGAAATTCAGATAATCCGGAGAAACTGTGGAATATTCCATATGATGCACCGATGTTTCACTGGTATACGAAAGCAGATCAGGAAATTCAGCTGAAAAAATATATGAAAGAAACTTTCCAGATACCGGAAGAAGAAACGGCGGCAGCCATTGAATCGGGCAATCGGGCCCAGGAACTGTTCCGGAAAGATCTGCAGGAACGGGGAAAACAGGTGCTGGAGCAGGTGGAGAGGGAAGGAAAATATGCAGTTGTTCTTGCTTCCCGTCCCTATCAGAATGATAACCTGGTCAATCATGAGCTGCCGGAAATTTTTACCGGAATGGGAATTCCCGTTCTGACGGCAGATGCTCTGCCGGAGGCCGAGAAAGTGGATTTAAGCAGAAGCCGTCTGGATATTGTCAATAATTTTCATGCCAGAATGCTTTCTTCGGCTATACTTGCAGCAAAAAGCAGTAGTCTGGAATACGTTCAGATTGTAAGCTTTGGCTGCGGTCATGACGCCTATCTTTCTGATGAAATTGTACGGATGATGCACGAGATTTCAGAGAAAACGCCCTTGATTTTGAAAGTGGATGAAAGTGATATTCAGGGACCGCTGCGGATCCGTGTGCGCTCGTTTCTGGAAACCATAACCATGCGAAGAGAGCGGGAATCCTGGAGAGAACCGGAAAAATTAAAGGAGCCCTATCCGCTGAAATTTTCAAAAAGGGATCAGAAAGAAAAAACGGTTCTGGTTCCCAATACTTCCCACGCGTTCAGCCGCCTGATGTCGGCGGTGCTCTGTGGACAGGGAGTCCGGGCGGTTCCGCTGGAAATCGGACGGGAAGAGGCAATTCGTATGGGAAAACGGTACGTTCATAATGATATTTGTTTTCCGGCGCAGATTGTGATCGGAGAAATTCTGGCTGCTTTAAACAGCGGTGAATATGATGTAAATAATACGGCAGTGGCTATGGCAAAATATGTAGGTGACTGCCGTCTGACCCATTACGGTGCGCTGCTTCGAAAGGCACTGGACGATGCCGGATATGAAAAGGTTCCGATCCTCACCAATGACGATGTGGATTATCATGATATGCATCCGGGATTTCGGATGAGTGCGGTTTCCGGGGCCAGGCTTGTTTTCGGATTCCCCATGATTGACGTACTGGAAGAGCTTCTGAGAAAAATCCGCCCTTATGAGCTGGAAAAGGGGAGCGCTCAGCGTGCTTTTGATGCTGCCATGGATGAAGTGATATACGGCATGGAACGCGCCGGTATCCGGGGAGCGGTCAAAGGATTTAAAAAGGCTATTGAAATTATGAAAAACGTATCTTATGACCGTTCCGTTCTGCGGCCCCGGGTTCTGATAGTAGGAGAGTATCTTCTGAACTTTCATCCGGGAGCAAACCATGATATCGAAGCATATCTGGAGAAAAACGGTTTCGAAATTATTGAGGCCAGGATGTCGGACGTTATACAGAAAACGTATTTTTATCAGGACTGTCAGATCAGGGAATACGGCGTGAACAGGCCTCTGACGAAGAAAATCTGGTTCCGCGGAGTGGATAAGGTTTTTGACATTGCTCACAATCTGACGGATAAAATCGCGCTGGCTCATCCGCTGTACGAAAGAGCGGCAAGGATTGAAGAGCTGGCCAGGGAAAGCGATCCGGTCATTCCCCACACTTTTGACGCTGGGGAGGGGATTCTGATTCCCGGAGAAATCCTGCATCATGCCAGGAAAGGATGCCGTATATTTGTCATTCTGCAGCCGTTCGGCTGTCTTCCTAATCATGTGGTGGGAAGGGGAATCTCCAAAAAGATCAAGGAGAAATATCCGGATGCGCAGATCCTTCCGCTGGATTATGATCCGGATGTCAGTTTTGCCAATATAGAAAACCGGCTGCAGATGCTGGTAATGAATATAAAGAAGTAAATAAAATCCGAATGGAATGCAGGGTGTATGTCCATTCGGATTTTTTATGGGGCAAAACGGTCTGACGGCGCCTGATTTTGATAATAACATGAATATAACACAATATAACAGTTGACAACAGATATATACTGTTATATACTGTTTGCAAAGAGGAGGATATATAATGAAGATTATCATCAACAGTTCATCAATGGTACCGATATATGAACAGATTATGGATCAGATTAAAGCTCAGATTACCTCCGGGGATCTGAAAGAGAACGATATACTCCCCTCTGTCCGGACACTTGCCAGAGAACAGAAAATCAGCGCGCTTACCGTCAAGAAAGCCTATGACAATCTGGAACAGGAAGGTTATACGGTGACCGTTCACGGAAAAGGAACGTATGTTGCCGCTGCCAATACGGAGCGGATGAAAGAAGAACAGCGGCGTGAAGTGGAAACAGACATGGAGAATACGATACAGAAAGGCCGCCGCTGGGGTTTGACGGATGGGGAAATCAGGCAGATATTTGATATGATTATGGAGGATCAGTAGATGTTGGAAATAAGCGGTTTAAAAAAGAAGTACGGTGATTTTGAACTGAATTGTTCCATGCGGGTGGAAGCGGGAAGAATTAC
Organism: Ruminococcus sp.; assembly: GCA_050944415.1. Lineage (GTDB taxonomy): Bacteria > Bacillota > Clostridia > Lachnospirales > Lachnospiraceae > Ruminococcus_G. The sequence continues at coordinate 6,541 of JBMNRA010000059.1, read as the reverse complement.
CGGTTTAATCGGAGAAAACGGGGCTGGAAAAAGTGCGGCTTTCAAGGCTGTTCTGGGTTTGATATCAACAGACGGAGGAACGATTAAAATTTTCGGGAAAGACAGCAGAAACTTAAGTATTACTGACAGACAGAAGATAGGGGTTGTTCTGGCTGATTCCGGGTTCAGCGGATACCTGACCGTCAATGATATCATTCCCGTGCTGGAAAATCTGTATGAGCGTTTTGAGAGAGATTTTTTCCTTAAACAGATACGGAAATTCAATCTGCCGGAACATAAGAAAATCAGAGAATTTTCTACGGGAATGAAGGCGAAGCTTAAGCTGCTTGTGGCTGCTGGCAGTCATCCGCAGCTGCTGATCCTTGACGAGCCGACGGTGGGGCTCGATGTTATCGCGCGGGATGAGCTGCTGGAAATGCTGAGAGAGTATATGGAACAAAATGAGAAAAATTCCATTCTGATCAGCTCGCATATTTCCAGCGATCTTGAAACTTTATGCGACGACGTTTATATGATTCATGAAGGAAGAATCGTCATGCATGAAGATGTGGATGTATTATTAAGCGAGTACGCCCTCCTGAAGGTCAGCGACGAGCAGTATGCCGGTCTGGATAAACAGTATCTGCTGCGGATGAAAAAAGAACCCTACGGATACAGCTGCCTGACGGATCAGAAACAGTATTATATGGAGAATTATCCGGCGGCGGTCATAGAAAAAGGAACCATAGACAGCGTTATGACAATGATGATAAGGGGGAGTGAGGTATGAAAGGTTTATTGATCAAGGATTTTAAACTGATGAAGGCACAGAAAAATTTTTTCGTTGTGTTCCTTGTGATCTGCGTCGCTATGCTGGCCGCGACGGAAGACGCCGTATTTGCCATAGGCTTTCTCGGCTTTGGCGGCGCGCTGTTCACCTTAAGCTCCATCAGCTATGATGAATTTGAGAATGGAAACGCTTTTCTCTTTTCACTGCCGATCACCAGAAAAAAATACGTGGGAGAAAAGTATGGATTCGGTCTGATTATGGGAAGCTGCGGATGGCTGCTGGGCGTGATTGTCACCGGCATATTTTCCATGGCAAAGGGAAAGAGCGGCCTTATGAATGAACTTCCTTCCATGGTTGTCCTGCTTTCCGTCGTTATGATCATGCTGGCCCTTATGATACCGGTACATCTGAAATTTGGAGGAGAAAGGGGACGCATTGTGATCCTCGCCGTTGTGGGAGTCATAGTTGTTCTGGGTTTCTTTGCGGGAAGACTGCAGAAGACGCTGGGAATCGACCTGTCAGGACCTCTCAGTTGGCTGTCATCACTGGATGAAAGCGTGCTTGCTCCGGCAGCTCTGCTGGCTTCCTTTGCGATTCTGCTCTTGTCCTGCGCGCTCAGCTGCCGTATAATGCTCAAAAAGGAATTTTAGAGGAGGTTTATCGATGAAATCATATCGCAGGGAATTACATTTTCATCTTCCAACCAGAAGAGGTCTGGTAAATATTACCCGTGATGTCCAGGAGGCTGTCACACAAAGCGGCATAAAAGAAGGACTGGTTTTGGTAAATGCCATGAATATTACTGCCAGTGTGTTTATCAATGATGATGAGAGCGGACTTCATCAGGATTATGAAAAATGGCTGGAAGGCCTGGCGCCGGAAAAGCCTTACAGTCAGTACCGTCACAATGGATACGAAGATAATGCGGACGCCCATCTGAAAAGGACTATAATGGGACGTGAAACGGTAGTGGCTGTTACGGAAGGACGTCTGGACTTTGGAACCTGGGAACAGATTTTCTATTTTGAGTTTGACGGAAAAAGGGATAAGAGAGTTTTAATCAAGATAATAGGTGAATAGATGTATTCTATTCACCCTGCCAAATTTTCATTGACAAAAAAAGTATATATTGGTAGAATAATTGGCAGAGTTATTTAACGCATTAGAGGGAGAAAGCAGGAATATTTATATGAAACGTAGAGTATTATCTATTCTGGTTGACAACACCTCCGGGGTGCTCAGCCGTGTGGCCGGTCTGTTCAGCCGCAGAGGATATAATATTGACAGCCTTACGGTAGGCGTTACTGCAGATCCGAAAATTTCCCGAATGACAGTGGTGTGCAGCGGCGACGATCTGGTGTTGGAACAGATTACGAAACAGCTGGATAAGCTGGTGGATGTTCGCCATATCAAAGTGCTGAAACCGGGTGAAAGTGTTAACAGGGAGCTGATGCTGATCAAGATTAAGGTTATGCCGGATCAGAGACAGAATATCACCTCCATTGCACAGATTTTCCGTGCCAAAATCGTGGATGTGGGAAAAGAATCCATGATTATTGAGCTGACGGGCGAACAGAGAAAACTGGTGGCATTTCTGGACATTCTTGATGAATATGAGATTCTGGAACTGGCCAGGACAGGTCTGGCAGGTCTTTCCAGAGGATCAGACGATGTTCAGTTTTTATAGTTTGCTGGAGGAGTAATCCCCTAACATAAATTAATGATAAAAATCAGGAGGAAGAAAAATGGCAGCAAAAATTTATTATCAGGAAGACTGTAACCTTTCAATGCTGGAAGGCAAGACAATTGCGATTATCGGATACGGAAGCCAGGGCCATGCACATGCTCTGAATGCAAAAGATTCCGGATGCAATGTGATTATCGGACTTTATGAGGGAAGTAAATCCTGGGCAAAAGCGGAAGCGCAGGGATTTGAAGTTTATACAGCTGCAGAAGCTGCGAAACGTGCAGACATCATTATGATCCTGATCAATGATGAAAAACAGGCTCAGATGTATAAAGAGTCCATCGAGCCGAATCTGGAAGAAGGCAATATGCTGATGTTCGCACACGGATTCAACATTCATTTCGGATGTATCGTTCCGCCGAAGAATGTAGATGTAACCATGGTAGCGCCCAAAGGACCGGGTCATACGGTAAGAAGCGAATATCAGGCTGGAAAAGGCGTTCCCTGTCTGGTAGCTGTAGAGCAGGATGCAACAGGCAAAGCGATGGATATTGCACTGGCATATGCACTGGCAATCGGCGGAGCAAGAGCAGGTGTCTTGGAAACTACATTCCGGACAGAGACAGAGACAGACCTGTTTGGTGAGCAGGCAGTTCTCTGCGGCGGTGTATGTGCTCTGATGCAGGCAGGATATGAAACTCTGGTAGAAGCGGGATATGACCCGAGAAACGCTTACTTTGAGTGTATCCATGAGATGAAACTGATCGTGGATCTGATTTATCAGTCCGGTTTCGCAGGAATGAGATATTCCATCTCCAATACAGCAGAATACGGTGACTACATTACAGGACCGAAGATTATCACTGAAGATACAAAGAAAGCCATGAAGAAGATCTTAAGCGATATTCAGGACGGTACATTTGCAAAAGACTTCCTGCTGGATATGTCCTCCGCAGGCGGACAGGTTCACTTCAAAGCCATGAGAAAACTGGCTGCTGAACATCCTTCAGAAATTGTAGGAAAAGAAGTACGTGAGCTTTACAGCTGGAGCGATGAGGACAAGCTGATCAATAACTGATGAATATCCGGAAAGGCCGCTGCAAAAAATGCAGCGGCCTTTTTTTGAAAGAAAATAGTTGCCCTCGCAACTGTTTTGTGATATACTGCTTTCCGGAAAGCAGGTGATAGATGTTATGGAAGGAAATTTTTCAAATCTGGGACGTTATATTACCATACTGGACCGTCTGATGAAAATGTACTATGACAGGGAACTTTCGAAATTTAAAATCGGATGGGGTCAGCAGTTTTATGTGGAATATCTTTATGAGCATCCGGGAGCATCGGCTCAGGATATGGTAGAGCGTTTCCGGGTGGATAAGGGTACGCTGACAAAGGTGATAAAAAAGCTGACGGAAATCGGTTATGTGAAGGTAGTCAGAAATCAGGCGGACAAACGGATCAAACAGCTGTATCTGACGGAAGAAGCGCTTCCCTCCGCCGAAAAAATCAAAGAAATTCATATCAGTTTTTATGATACTCTCTGCGGAAATATCGCGAAGGAAGATATTTCGCGGGCGGAACGGATAATGGAACAGATGATGGAAAATGTCACGCAGAAAGTCTGGCACAGAATGGAGGAGCATCATGGAGAACAGTGAAAAAGTACAGTTAACAGACAGAAAACGAATGTTCATTTTTCTCAATCTGGTTGTCTCGGGTATTGCATCGTCGACGCTGTCAACGGCAATGACCACGGCGCTGCCTAATCTGGTGGAGTACTTCGGCGTAAGTACGTCCATCGGACAGTGGGTGACCAGCGGATATTCCCTGGCAATGGGGATGATCATGCCGCTGACTGCGTTTTTAATTACACGATTTCCAACGAAAAAGCTGTATATGACCGGTATAGGAAGTTTTATCATGGGTCTTCTGCTTAGTATTTTTGCCGGGAATTTCGGGATAATGATGGTGGGAAGAGTTCTGCAGGCCTGCGGCAACGGCGTCCTGATGTCGGCAGCACAGGTAGTGATTCTGACTGTGTATCCGCCGGAGAAAAAGGGAACCATGATGGGAACCTATGGACTGGCCACTACGGCGGCGCCCATTATTGCACCTACCGTTGCCGGCCTGATGATTGACGCCTTTGGATGGAAATCCATTTTCTGGCTTGTTCTCGTCATAATGGCGGTTTCTTTCGTAATTTCCGGGTTTGTCTTTGACAATGTTCTGGAAATTCAGAATAAGAAATTTGATTTTCTTTCCTTCGCAGAGAGTATTTTTGCATTCGGCGGCATTACCCTGGGAGTCGGAAATATCAGCAGTTTCGGTTTGCTCAGTGTTCAGGCAGGACTTCCGCTGTTGGTTGGTGTGATTGTGTGCGTATTCTTTATCATACGTCAGTGCAGTCTGGAAAAACCTTTCCTGGATGTGAAAATACTGGGCAATAAAAATTATGCGGTCAGCGTAGTTTCCAGCATGGTACTTTATCTGGTAATGATGGGCTCCTCGGTTATGATGCCATTGTATGTACAGAGTGTCATGGGATATTCTGCTGTTGTCTCCGGCCTGGTTACTCTGCCCGGTTCTCTGGCTACAGCGGTTGTCAGTCCCTTTGCGGGAAGATTGTATGATAAAATGGGAATCAAGAAAATTTTTGTGGCAGGTTCCGCTGCATTAGTTGTCAGTAATATCGGAATGACCTTTGTTACATTAGATACCCCTCTCTGGCTCGCGGCTGTTCTCAATGTCATTCGTAATATTTCCATTGGAAGTCTGATGATGCCGCTGCTGACCTGGGGTACCAGCAATGTGGATGCACGAAAAGTGGCGGACGCCTCATCTTTGCTTACTTCATTTCGAACCATTGCCGGATCCATCGGTTCGGCTGTCTTTGTGGGTATTATGACAATGGTAAGCACCTCATCGGCAGCAATCTACGGAGACAGAGCTCTGGTACATGGCATGAACGTATCTTTTCTTGGGATGGCTGTCGGTGCACTGGTGCTTTTTGCAATTTCAATTCTGGGAGTAAGAAACAGCAGAAAATAAAAAGATAAATCACGGATCAGAAGCGGTGCGGGACAGCGAAAGAAACTCCCGTACCGCTTTGTTTTTTATTGGCTGCTTCCGGCAGGCAAAACCGATTTCTCTTTTCTGCACCGGTATATCCAGCGGGATTTCTATCAGTTCCCCTGATTCCAGTTCGCGGGTGACGAACTGTTTGATGACACAGGCGATACCAAGGCCGATCCTGGCAAATTCAATCAGAAGATCCATCGTGGATATTTCCAGAGCATTTTCAGTGGAAATACGATTCAGAGCCAGGTATTCGTCCATGTACTGGCGGGTAATGTTTTCCTTGTCCAGAAGCATCAGGTTGGCGTTCTGAAAAAGATCGCTGCCCCGCATATGGAGGTTATCCAGATAGGAACGGGTGGCAACAAGAATATCCTCGATTTCTCCCAGGGGATGAAAACGGACCTGATGAAGATGTTCCGGACGGCCGATCAGTCCGAGATCAATTTTGTTCTCGGTCAGCAGCTGCAGTGTACGGTTGCTGGACTGGCATTCGATGGTGATTCGGACATGAGGATGGGTTCTGATGAAAGTTTCCAGGAAGGGCAGAAGAGTAAACCGGCACAGCGTTGTGCTGACTCCGATGCGGATATGCCCCATATCCAGCTCCCGCATCTGTTTCAGTTTTTCTTCTCCCGCCTGGATGGAGGAAAAGGCATTTTTAACATGATCATAGAGAATGTTTCCCTCCTCAGTGAGAGAAACACCTCTGGAACTGCGGGTGAAAAGAGCAGTATTCAGGCTCTGCTCCAGTTTCTGGACGGCTTTGCTGACTGCCGGCTGGCTGATATATAGTTCTGAAGCGGCTCTGGAAATGCTGCCGGTATTGGCAACGGTATAAAAAATTCTATACAAAGACAGATTCTGTTCCATTGATAAACTCTCCTTTGGTATATGTTATGATCAATATATAACTGTAAATTATATTAATCATGCATTTAATAGCGTAAAATTACTTTAAGTTAAAAGCAAAAAAATAAATGTAGAGAATATCACTTTGTGTTATCATT
>JBMNRA010000058.1:0-16901 GCA_050944415.1 Ruminococcus sp. | reverse complement strand
TTAGAGTTTTTGGAGTAATGTCTAAAAACTCTAACCCTAAGTTTACAGGAAAACTCTAAAGATTTCGCTACACGTTCTTATTTGACGCTTACGCAGGTAATAGCAGTGGGAGAGAATGGAGAAGCCGCCAGGGCTTCCGGAATCCGTGTGTCACGGACGGTAATCAAAGGATATGTACTGGACGGTTTTTTTACAGCCGTCGGCGGAATTGTTTATATGGCCAGAATGAATTCAGGTCTGCCGGATTCAGGAACATCCAGTGAATTTGATGTGATTACAGCTGTGGTAATCGGAGGCACATCATTGACGGGAGGCACGGGAAATGTGACGGGAACACTGATCGGCGCTGTGATTGTAGGTATTATCAACAATATATTGAATCTGTGGAGTATTAATTACAATTGGCAGAGCATTATAAAAGGAATTATCATACTGATTGCGATAATAGCGGATTATTCCTTTAAAGAAAAGAATCCTTGACAGAGATTCTTTTCTTTTGCTATAATCAATCTATACGACAAACACGAGTTTATCAAATAGATCAGGAGGGATTTATATCGTATGGCAGAAAAACGAGTTACATATCGTGCGCAGCGGGATGTCTGGTATACGCTGAAGCTCAGAGAGGTTCTGAAAACTCTCCCTGCCTTTGCCAGAGATTTTTTTCGTTCCATTGACGCAACGACTACAACGAAAACAAGAATATCTTATGCTTATGATATCCGTGTCTTTTTTCAGTTTCTTCAGGAAGAAAATCCTCTGTTTAAAAACCGTTCTACGGACAGTCTGACGGTTGATGTGCTGGATCAGATTACAGCTCTTGATATCGAGGAATATATGGAATATCTGAAAGTTTATGAAGACACCCGGGGGAAACTTAATACCAACGGCGAACGCGGCTTAAAACGCAAAATTTCGGCGCTGAGAAGCTTTTACAGTTATTATTTCAAGCGTGAAATGATTCATACCAATCCCACACTTCTGATTGATATGCCGAAGATTCATGAAAGAACGATTGTACGGATGGATGCGGATGAAGTTGCCATGCTGCTGGATTATATGGAACATTGCGGTGATACTCTCACCGGCCAGAAAAAACGATATTTTGAAAAAACGAAGGAACGTGACATTGCCATTGTCACTCTTCTGCTGGGAACAGGTATTCGGGTTTCGGAATGCGTAGGACTGGATGTTGAGGACGTGGATTTTAAAAATAACGGCATTAAAGTGACAAGAAAAGGCGGAAACGAAATGATCGTTTATTTTGGAACGGAAGTAGAACGGGCACTGAAAAGTTATCTGGCGGTTCGTGATGGAATTACTCCGGTGGCCGGTCATGAGCATGCGCTCTTCTATTCTACTCAGCGAAAACGGATGGGAATTCAGGCGGTGGAAAATATGGTGAAAAAGTATACGTCAGCTGTCACCGGTACAAAAAAAATTACTCCTCACAAGCTGCGCAGCACCTACGGCACCGCTCTCTACCGAGAAACCGGCGATATTTATCTGGTAGCTGATGTGCTGGGGCATAAAGACGTAAATACTACGAAGCGCCATTACGCCGCTATCGACGACGATCGCCGCAGGAAAGCCGCCGGCGCCGTCACATTGAGAGAAAGGAGAAAACCACATGAATACGATTCGCCTGATGGCGGGAAGCATAAGGGAATATAAAAAAGCTTCCATTGCCACTCCCCTGCTTGTTACCTGTGAGGTAGTTATGGAATGTATCATTCCCTTTTTGATTGCCCGTCTCGTCAATGAGGTGAAAGCGGGATGTGATATGAATATCCTGCTCAGGTACGGAATTCTCCTGGTATGCATGGCAGGCCTGTCGCTTTTTTTCGGAGCAATGGCAGGTTCCACCTGCGCGACAGCCTCCTGCGGTCTGGCCAGGAATCTTCGAAAAGACATGTTCTACAGCATACAGGAATACTCCTTTGAGAACATTGACAAATTTATGACTTCATCGCTGGTTACCAGGATGACAACGGATGTCACCAATGTGCAGAATGCCTATATGATGATTATCCGTACGGCTATCCGCTCTCCGCTGATGCTGATTTTTGCCTTTGTCATGGCGTTTGTCATGGGCGGACGAATGGCCAGGATCTTCCTTTTTGTCGTACCGGTGCTGGCGGCAGGCCTGTCTTTTGTTATCTATAAGACGCTTCCTCTCTTCCGGAAAGTATTTAAAAAATATGACCGTCTCAACGGATCTATTCAGGAAAATGTCAAAGCCATAAGGGTGGTCAAATCCTTTGTCCGGGAGGATTATGAGGAGAAGAAATTTGATGCCGCGGCGGAGGATGTCTGTCAGGACTTTACCCGGGCGGAGCGGATTCTGGCGTTTAACAACCCTCTGATGCAGTTCTGCATTTATACGGTTATGGTATTCGTTATGTCTTTCGGCTCATACACGATTATCTCCACAAGAGGCCTGAGTCTGGATGTGGGACAGATGTCCGCTCTTCTGACCTACAGCTTTATGATGCTGAACAGCCTGATGATGGTATCCATGGTTTTCGTTATGATTGTTATGGCAGTGGAGTCAGGACGGAGAATTGCGGAGGTTCTGTCGGAAAAAAGCACTCTGACCAATCCGGAACACTCGGTATATGAGGTGACTGACGGTTCCGTTGATTTTGACCAGGTAGGTTTCAAATATTCCCGGAAGGCCAGACGGATGGTATTAAAGGATATTAATCTTCATATCCGTTCCGGAGAAACCATAGGCATTATCGGCGGAACCGGATCGTCCAAATCCTCTCTCATTCAGCTGATTTCCAGACTGTACGATGTCACGGAAGGTTCTGTAAAGGTAGGCGGCAGAGATGTCCGGGAATACGATCTGGAAACACTTCGTAATCAGGTGGCTGTGGTCCTTCAGAAGAATATTCTTTTTTCGGGAACGATTAAAGAAAATCTGCGCTGGGGGAATAAAAACGCGACGGATGAAGAACTGGAGCAGGCCTGCAGGCTTGCCTGTGCCGATGAGTTTATCTCCCGCTTTCCGGCCGGATATGATACGCACATTGAACAGGGAGGAGCCAATGTGTCCGGCGGTCAGAAGCAGAGACTCTGTATTGCCAGAGCGCTTCTGAAAAAGCCTAAAATTCTGATCATGGATGATTCTACCAGCGCGGTGGATACCAGGACGGATGCCAGTATCCGTCAGGCAATGCGCCAGTACATTCCCGAAACCACGAAAATTATTATCGCGCAGCGTACGGCTTCGGTGGAAGACGCCGACCGGATTATCGTCATGGACGGAGGACGGATCGACGCGGTGGATACCCACGAGAATCTGCTGAAAACCAACAGCATATATCGTGAAATATATACGTCTCAGAATAAGGAGGGGAATCAGATTGAAGAATAATACCTTTGTACGGCTTTTTAAAACCATGCTGAGCTTCTATCCGGTCATGCTCCCCTTTGTCATCGGATGTATCATTTTTAACGCGGTTGTCAGCTCCATTCCTTCCCTTTTCATGCAGAACGTGATTTCTGTCGTGGAGAACAGCTGGCAAAGCGGCGACTGGAACGGAGTCAGCAGGAAAATATTGACATACGTTTCCATTCTGGCAGCTTTTTACATACTTTCTCTGGCGGCAGGCCTTATTTACAATCAGCTGATGGCCATTATAACCCAGGGCACGTTGAAAAAAATGCGTGAAAAAATGTTCCATGGAATGCAGCGTTTCCCGGTCAGTTACTTTGATCGGACGAATCATGGAGATATTATGAGTTATTATACGAATGATATCGATACGCTGCGTCAGATGATATCCCAGAGCTTTCCGCAGCTTATGATATCAGGGGTTACAGTGCTGACTATTTTCTGCATTATGATCTATTTCTGCGTCTGGCTGGCTCTTGTGGTTATACTGGGAGTTATTATCATGATGGTCATTATAAAGAAAATAGGCGGCGGATCCGCCAAATACTTTTTCCGGCAGCAGAATGCCCTGGGCAGGACAGAAGGCTTTATTGAAGAGATGATGAACGGTCAGAAAGTGATCAAAGTCTTCTGCCACGAAAGAGAAAGCGAGGCTGATTTCGACCGGCTGAATGATTTCCTCTATGAGGAATCCAGAAAGGCCAACCGATATGCCAATATCCTGGGACCGATCTTAAATAATATCGGAAATGTGCTGTATGTTCTGGTTGCCGTCACCGGCGGAATTCTTCTGCTGTCCAGCGTTCCGAATCTCAGTATCTCCGGTCTGCCCATAGGGATCAGCATTGTGGTGCCCTTCCTCAACATGACGAAACAGTTTGTGGGAAATATCAATCAGGTATCTCATCAGCTGAATGCCGTAATCATGGGACTTGCGGGAACCAGAAGAATTTTTGACATGATGGATGTAAAACCGGAGGAAGACAACGGATGCGTTTCGCTGGTAAATATCACCGAGGATGAAAATGGTGTCCGGGAAAGCCGGGAGAGAACGGGTATCTGGGCCTGGAAACGTCCGTATGATAAAGACGGCGCTCCGGTTTATACGAAGCTGGCCGGAGATGTACGGCTTTTCGATGTGGATTTTGCCTATGAACCGGAGAAACCGGTGCTTCATCATATCTCTCTGTACGCCAAGCCGGGGCAGAAAGTTGCCTTTGTGGGCGCCACAGGGGCAGGAAAAACAACCATTACCAACCTTCTGAACCGTTTCTATGATATCGCCGACGGGAAAATCAGCTATGACGGAATCAATATCAATGATATACAGAAAAAGGATCTGCGGCATTCTCTGGGAATGGTTCTTCAGGATACCAACCTGTTTACCGGAACCGTTATGGATAATATCCGGTACGGCAAGCTGGATGCTTCCGATGAGGAATGTATAGCGGCGGCAAAACTGGCTGGCGCCGATGATTTTATTAGCCGTATGCCCGAGGGTTATGACACCCTGCTTACGGAAAACGGGGCCAATCTGTCCCAGGGACAGAGGCAGCTTCTCTCGATTGCCCGTGTGGCGGTTGCGGATCCTCCCGTTATGATACTGGACGAAGCCACTTCTTCTATCGATACGCGTACGGAATCCATCGTCCAGAGAGGAATGGATGCGCTGATGGAAGGGCGTACGGTGTTCGTGATTGCTCACCGTCTGTCTACGGTAAAGAATTCAGACGTTATTATTGTTCTGGATCATGGAGAAATCATAGAACGTGGAAATCATGAAGAGCTGCTTAAACAGAAAGGACAGTACTATCAGCTTTATACAGGCGCCTTTGAGCTGGAATAGATCAGAGAAAGCAGCAGGAAGGATCATCTCCTTCCTGCTGCTGCTTTCCCTGATCAGTCGTCGTAAACGGATTCATTGCCCTGTTCCAGAACTGTTCCGTCAGCGGCGTTGATCTCAAAATCGTATTCTCTGTCCCCGATGATGCATTCCAGTTCATATACTGTGCGTCCATCATCCCGGTCCAGTTTTTCTTTCACCCATTTTACGCTGCCTGCGTCCAGACCGGCTGCCTGCAGAGCTGCTTCTTTCGCCTGGTCTATGGAGATGACGTCTCCTGTCTGCTGTGCCTGTGACTGAATCTCGTAATTTTCAATGTCAGAGTCAAAACTTACAATGTCTCCGGTGGAGGCATCGATTTCATAATCGTATTCTGTATTTCCGCTGTAAAAATCCACATCATATACGGTACGGCCGTCGTCCCGGTCCAGCTGAACGTTAATGAAAGTTACATCTGCTTCCGTCAGTCCCGCATGATCCAGAGCGATGGATCTGGCTTTTTCCTCACCGATATCGCTGGCAGAAGAAGTATTCTGGTTTGCCGATGGTGTTTCTGTTGCAGAAGGCGTGGCTTCTTCCGTTATGGTAGGAGTTACGGCTTCTGTAACCGCAGGTGTTGTCTGAGAGGCAGAACTGTTATTCTGGGCAGATGTTCCATTGGAATTGCCTCCGCAGCCGGTTGCCAGTACGGTACCCAATAATGCTAATCCAATCAATAATCCTTTTTTCATAATAATCTTTCCTTTCTTTTTTATGATTAAGTGTTTTCTGTTTTCTATGATTCTATTATATCTGGCAATTATTAGAATAAAATTAGAAATCAGAGTTTTTAAAAAAAACTGTAAAAGTGCTTCCGGCATTTTCCTGACTTTCCACTGATATACTGCCGTCATGCATCTGTACAATCTGGCGTACCATGGAAAGTCCAAGACCAAGACCTTCCTTTACGGAAGAGCGGGATTTATCCGCTCGGTAAAAACGGTTCCATATATTGGGAAGATCCTGACGGGAAATTCCGATTCCATTGTCCTGTACCGAGAATATTACGCCACTCTCCTTTTTTGATAAAGTTACCTTGATAAAACCGCCCTCTTTTCCATAACGGTATGCATTGCGTATAAGATTTGCCGCCATTCTGGAAAGAAGGGTGGCGTCCGCATTTATTATTATTTCAGGCTGAATATTCCTGATCAGCTGAATGTGATTTTCAGGCGCTTCAGACTGTTCATCACAGACATTCTCCATAATCCTGCTTATATCCGTGGGAACCATGGAAATGGTCTCCGTTTGCTGTTCCAGACGGGTAAAGGCCAGCAGACTTTCAATCAGCTTTGCCATGCGGTATCCCTGACGCTGAATGGAGCCAATACATTCATATAGCTCCATTTCGTCAGACGCATTTTCAAAAGCGTATTCACATTGTGCCAGAATAACGGAAACCGGTGTTCTCAGCTCATGAGAAGCATCTGATGTAAACTGTCGTCCCGCTTCAAAGTTTTCTTCCAGACGGTCAAACATTTTATTAAAGGTTTCGGAAAGCTGTCCCAGCTCATCGGTAGTCTTTACTTCAATTCTTCTTCCAAGATCCCCGCTTTCCGCCACTGATTCCGCAGTTATTCTGATTTCCCGGATGGGTTTCAAGTATCTTCTGGCCAGCAGATATCCTCCCGCAGCCGCCAGAAAAATCAGCAGGGGCAGCATAATGAGAGCGGCTGTCATGAGAGCGGCCGTACTGACGGTACGTCCGGAAACCGGAATTACGCTGCGCAGCCAGAGATCTGGATCCGGTGAAAATGAAAGTTTCATATCCAGGAGATAATAGTTTTCTCCTCCTGTATTGATTTCCCGCAGTGAACCGTGCTCAAAAGGAATCCGCATCAGTCCTTCCGCAGGCAGATAACCGGTAATAACAGCACCGTTTTCCTCTGCAAGAATGGAATAAACATTATTCTCATAGGTTTTGAAATCATCATCCAGATCCAGGATTCCATCATCATATTCAATTTCTCCGGCGAGTTCATTGATGACGCGATGCAAAACACTTCTGGAACTGCGCAGTTCCACAGAACTGGAAGCAAGAGCAATAAAACCGAACATGATACAGGCAAGTATCACCATGCTGGCGGTAAACCAGAGTGTCAATTTTAATTTTATGGATATTTGTTTTTTGTGTTTCATACATTTTCTTTCAGCAGATATCCGACACCGCGAACCGTGTGAATGAGTCGTGAGTCAAATCCTTCGTCAATTTTTTTCCTCAGGTATGTGATATAGACGTCTACCACGTTGGTGCCGCCGTCATAGTCAAAATTCCATACGTTATCTTCTATTTTCTGACGGGAAAGCACTTTTCCTTTGTTGCGGAGCAGGTATTCCAGCAGAGCAAATTCCCGGGCAGTCAGCTTAATCTCCTGTCCTGCCCGGCATACTTTGTGGCTCTGGGTGTCCATGGTAAGATCTGCAATGGTATAAAGGTTGGTGGGGTTCTGAACACTGGTTCGCGTCATTGCCCGAATGCGCGCCGTCAGTTCGTCAAAGGAAAAGGGCTTTACCAGATAATCATTGGCTCCCATATCCAGTCCCTGTACTTTATCGGCCACTGTGTCCCGGGCAGTCAGAAAAATAACCGGAGTCAGATTGTTTCGGCGCCGCAGCCGTCTGACAACTTTAAGGCCGTCCATTCGCGGCATCATGATATCAAGCACGGCTGCATCGTATTCTGCCGCTTCCAGATAGTCCAGAGCTGTTTCACCGTCAAAACAGGAATCTACCGCATAACCTTCCGCACTGAGTTTTTTCACTATTATTTTATTTAAATCCATATCATCTTCCGCAATCAGAATCCGCATTTGTCTTTTCACCTCCAGGATTATCATACACCCATTAGATTAAAATAATATTAGAAATCAGACCTGATCCAGAATAATGGTAAAGGGTCCGTCATTAACCAATGATACCTGCATGTCCGCGCCGAATATACCTCCCTCTACAATATCTACCTGCTCTTTTGCTTTTTCTATCATGTAGGCATAGAGAGGTTCCGCTATATCCGGAGATCCCGCTTCGATAAAACTGGGTCTGTTTCCTTTACGGCAGTTGGCATACAGTGTAAACTGTGAAACCAGAAGCAGTTCTCCGCCCACATCCAGCAGAGAAAGATTTGTTTTCCCTGCTTCATCCTCAAAAATTCGAAGGTCAATCAGTTTTCTCAGATATCGGTCTGCAGTTTCTTTCGTATCCTCGGGCGCTATGCCTACAAAAACCAGCAGGCCTTTGTAGATTTCTCCCACTGTCTTTCCTTTTACCGTCACTTTTGCTTCATTGACCCTTTGTATTACCAGCTTCATAGTCGGCCTCCTTTGGTAAATTTTATTCATAATTATAATATCCATGATACCATAGTTTTTCACAATTATGCCACTACCGGTATTCCTTTTTTTGAAAATTTCAAGTATAATACCCATTGATAAGAAAGGAGAAGCATATGAAACTGCAACAGTTACTCAGTTACACGCGGAAAGCTGTGGATGAATATCAGATGATAGATGCGGGAGACAGGATTGCCGTAGGCATATCGGGAGGAAAGGACAGTCTGACACTTCTGTATGCGCTTCATGGTTTAAAGCGGTTTTATCCCAATCCTTTTACTATAGAAGCCATCACTGTGGATCTGGGACACCCGGGGTTCCATCTGGATAAGATTTCCCAATTGTGCCAGTCTCTGGATGTACCTTACAGAGTTGTCCATACAGATATTGCCAAAATAATTTTTGAAGAGAGAAAGGAATCCAATCCCTGCTCTCTCTGTGCAAAGATGCGGAAAGGCGCGCTCAATGAAGCGATAAAGGAATCCGGATGCAATAAAGTGGCCTATGCCCATCACAAGGATGATATGATTGAAACCATGCTGATGTCACTGATTTATGAAGGCCGTTTTCATTCTTTTTCACCGAAAACTTATCTGGACCGGATGGATCTGACCGTTATCCGCCCTCTTATGTTCGTGGATGAGATGGATATCAGAGGATTTCAGAAGCTTTATCAGCTGCCGGTAGAAAAGAGCCCATG
This sequence comes from Ruminococcus sp., assembly GCA_050944415.1. Lineage (GTDB taxonomy): Bacteria > Bacillota > Clostridia > Lachnospirales > Lachnospiraceae > Ruminococcus_G. The sequence continues at coordinate 7,587 of JBMNRA010000058.1, read as the reverse complement.
TCCTGCTGACGGACATACGAAAAGAGAATACGCGAAATCGCTGGTTAAGCAGCTGACAGCGGAAAATCCGGGAGCCAGAGAGAGAATGTTTGCCGCTGTCATTAACGGAAACATACCTGGCTGGCCTGCCCGGACTTTAAGAAAATAATTATACGATTCTGCTTTCACGTTCTTTGATTGCATTTTTAATCAGGGCGATGGTTCCATCAATTCCGAAACGTCCGCTGTCCACACACATATGGTAGCTGGAGGCATCGCCCCATTTTTTGTTGCTGTAATAATTATAATAACTGGCGCGCTTTTTATCGGCCTTTACGATTCTGTCTTTTGCTTTGGCATCCGTAAGATCATATTTTTCTGCAATTCTCCGGATCCTGTTCTTCATACTGGAGCAGACGAATACGCTGATGCAGTTGCTGTATTCCTCCAGAGCGTAATCAGCGCATCTTCCCACAATAACACATGGGCCTTCGTTGGCAATGGCTTTTATAGCGTTAAACTGTGCCAGGAATATTTTCTGATTGATAGGCATATCTGTAAAGGAGGAAGAAGTATAGCCAAAAGAGTAAGTATCCATTACCAGAGAATAAAGGAAACTGTTGGTTGGCTTCTCATCGTGATTCTCAAAAAGCTCTTCACAGATACCGCTGTCTTTAGCTGCTCTGGACAGTAATTCTTTATCATAAAAAGGAATTCCAAGGTCTTCAGCCAGTTTTTTTCCGATCTCTCTTCCGCCGCTTCCATACTGCCGGCTGATAGTGATTATAGTATTTGTCTTCATAGTCGTGCACTCCCTTCCTTTATTAATGTCTTTCATATTGTACATTATACATTATTTTCACCAAAAAGTACACAAAAATTTCATAATTTTTGTAACAATTGATTAAAATAAGTAGGAAGTGATGCGGTAAACTCCATGTACTGACCGGTAACGGGGTGAATGAAACCAAGAACCATTGCATGAAGGCACTGACCCTGCAGTTTAAAAGGACATTTAACAGGCCCATAAACTTCGTCACCCAACAGAGGATGTCCAATATGAGCCATATGTACCCGGATCTGATGCGTTCTTCCCGTTTCCAGACGACACTCAATGTAAGTATAATTGCCGAAACGTTTCAGAACGCGGTAATGGGTAACTGCTTTTTTTCCGTTTTTCTCATTGACTGCCATCTTTTTACGGTCGACAGGATGTCTCCCTATAGGTGCATTTATGGTGCCGGTATCTTCTTTCAGATTGTGAAGCACTATAGCCCGGTATCTGCGGGTGATGGAATGTTCCTTCAGCTGCTGTGACAATGATTGGTGAGCTCTGTCCGTTTTGCAGACGACCAGAGCACCTGTGGTATCTTTGTCAATGCGGTGAACAATTCCCGGACGCTGTATACCGTTGATTCCGGAAAGCTGACCGGCGCAGTGGTAAAGAAGGGCGTTTACCAGCGTACCGCTGCTGTGACCGGCAGAAGGATGTACCACCATTCCTTTTGGTTTATTGACGACCAGCAGCTCCTGATCTTCGTATAGAATATCCAGCGGGATATCTTCCGGAAGGATGTCCGGAGGTTCTTCATCGGGCAGAGTGACCATTACTATATCCTCCGGTGACAGACGGAAACTGGATTTTTCCTTCCTGTCATTGACTGTTACATATCCTTCTTTAATCAATTTCTGGAGGTAGGACCGGGATACATCCTCCAGATACTCAGCGAGCATTTTATCCAGACGGCATCCTTTCTGTTCTTCGTTAATTGGAAGATGATACGTTTCCATTCTGATCTCCATTCTTTTTCAAAAAAGAAAAATCATCATCATTTTTATATAAAAACAAAATGCAGATAACCAGCAGAATTACAGAGACTGTCACGTAAATGTCTGCCATGTTAAATACAGGAAAATTAATCAACGAGGCATATAGAAAATCTATCACGTAATTCAAGCGGATACGGTCGATAAGATTGCCGACAGCACCGGATGCAATTCCTACACTCAGAACAGCCAGAGGCAGATAGTGTCTGTTTTTGGGAAGACGCAGATAGACCAACAACAGCAAGGCAAGAAAAACAAGGCAGAGAATAATAAAAATCCACTGTTGATTCTGCAGAATGCCAAATGCAGCGCCCCGGTTTTCAAGATAATGGAGCTGAAAAATTCCGGGAATAATTTCAATATCCGGCTGATCTTTTAAGTGTGTCACTGCCAGATGCTTGGTCCACTGATCCACAAAAAGCAGAATCAGAAACCCTGCCAGTCCCCCTGCGTACCACCTCAGGTTTTTCTTTTTATCTTTCATACATGATCTCCTTCGTTTAAGAGCAAGGAAACAGCGTCCGCCATTTCGGCATCTGTTACACTTCGGTCGATCACAGCATTTCCTATCTGCTGCAGTAAGATGAATTTAATTTTTCCCTGATCCATTTTTTTATCCGATTTTGTGGCGTTAACGATTTCTTCTGCCGACAGTCCTTCCAGAGATACGGGCAGTTGATACCAGATGTTGCCCTGACGGATTAATGTCAGATCCTCTCTGCTGATTAGCCCTCTTTTCCAGGAAATGTATGCGGCTGCTACCGTTCCCAGGGCAACACAATGCCCGTGAAGCATCCGGAAATTCATGAGTTTTTCCACTGCATGGCCAATGGTATGGCCAAGATTCAGAACAGCTCGCTCTCCCTGTTCCGTCGGGTCATGTTCCACAACTGTTTTCTTAATCTGGCAGCTTCCTTTTATCATGGTAATGAGTGCTTCGCTGTCCCGGTCCAGAATTTTTTCGCGATTTTCCAATACCCATCTGTAGTATTCTTTGTCTCTGATCAAACCGGATTTCAGCACTTCCCCCATGCCGCTGGAAAACTGAATGTCCGGAAGTGTCACCAGTGTTTCCATACACATGTATACCAGGCGGGGCTGATGAAAGGCACCAACCATATTTTTGAACTGATCAAAATCAACGCCTGTTTTTCCTCCGATGCTGCTGTCCACCTGAGCCAGCAATGTGGTGGGTATCTGAATAAAATCAATGCCTCTCAGATAAGTAGCGGCGGTGAATCCTGTCAGATCCCCCGTAACCCCGCCGCCAAGGGCGATCAGAACATCTTTTCTTTCAAAATGATGTTCAATCAGGTGTGTATACAGGCTTTTTACCGTATCAAGGGTTTTGTTGGCTTCACCTGCTTCAAAAACAAACTCCGTTACCTTATCGAAAATCATTCCCAGAGCAGAATGAACCTTTTTAAGATAAAGAGGTCCTACTTTCGTATCAGTCACGATGCATGCTTTTCTGCCGGAAGGATAAAGCAAAGAAACAGCATCTTTCAGACCGTCAAAAGTATCTTCCCACAGGATTTCATAGCTGAAATCATTTTCCCGCTGTACCGTCATCCGTTGTTTCATGATTTTCCTCCTGTCATCTGTAGCGGTTAATCCGCACAAGATATCTTCCTTTTTTCGTCTGTGACAGTATTTCCATAAACTGAAATTTACCCATTCCTCTTACGGAAATAATATCTTTTTCCCGCAGCGAATAACCATTGGAGGTTACCAGCTTTCCGTTTACGAAAACACGTCCGCTTTCAATCAGAGGTGTCATACTGCTGCGGGAAGTGCCGAAAGCAGCGCTGATAATGGCGTCAAGCCTGGCGGAAGCCACGGTTTTGGTTATCTCCTCGTATCTGCGTGCAATTTCCGGTATCCCGCCTTCTGCTTCGGAAACATGTACCTGAACTCTTCCGACTCTGGTAAGTTCACGGCTGATAAAACCGGCCATGCGGTCAAGACAGTAAACCCAGGCACAGGAATCATCCGGAAGGATATCACCGATCATGCTTCTGTCTATTCCCAGATTCAGCAGAGCTCCCAGATAATCGCGATGTCCCGGGGAGCGGGAGAATCGGTGATCCGCAGCTTCTATTTTCAGGCAGCTGATGGGAAAGCTCCACTCATAAGAAAGAGCATCAGGAATAAATGCTGTTATCTGACGCTCTGACATTTCATAACCTCCAAAACATTTCCGGCTGACGCCCCATTCTCTGACATCCAGGTTATTCACTATATGAAGTTCATTCAGATCCAGGAAGTCCGTAAAGGTAACAATATCCCGCTGATATGCCATACGGCACAGTTCCCGGATCCTTTTCTTGAAAAAATCGTCCTTATCCATAGTGATCAGAAATTCGTCCGAATAGGCGGAAGATCAAAAGCACCGCTTAAAATCTCCTGAATATCTCCGGAAACTTCCACATTATCCGGGGTAAGGATGAAAATGTAGCTGGAAATTTTCTGCAGACCGCCGCCGATGGAATAGCAGGATCCGGAAGAAAAGTCGATAATCCTCTGTGCCACTTCCACATCGATGCCTTCCAGATTCAGGACTACTGTACAGTGAGCGATCAATGTATCAGCGATATCTCTGGTATCTTCCATGGATGTAGGTTTAATCACACAGACTTCCATTGTTGAACCTCCCGATTTTCTGCGCATAGGCGTAACCTTGGATGAAGCCGTTCTGGTCTGCTGCTTCACTGGTTTTACCTGTTTCACAATGGGATCCACCGTCTTGGTCTTTTTGGCCGTCCGTGATTTTTCAAAAGGATCATCCAGCTCGTCCAGTTCATCGTCCAGATCCTTTTCTTTTTTCTTAAATAAATGGCGTTTCGGTTTTTCTTCTTCCTCTTCCTCTATATCGTCATCGAAGAATTCATCATCGTCATCATAATCATCATTTAAACGAATCGCATCCAAAAACTTATCTAATACTCCCATGTTAATCTCCTATCTGCTTTCCAATGGTTTCGATGAATAATCCCGTTCTCCGAAGATGCCTGTCCCTACGCGAACCATTGTGGCGCCTTCTTCGATGGCGACTTCATAATCGCCTGTCATTCCCATACTCAGGATATTCACATTAACATTATTCATGTTTTTGTCCTTTATGTCAACACCTAATTGCTTTAATTTCCTGAAAACCGGGCGATTTTCTTCCGGGTCAGATACATAAGGGGCAATTGTCATAAGTCCTTCAATGCGGATATTGGGAAGTTTTGAAATCTGTTCCGCAAGTGCAGCTGTCTCTTCACAGGTGACTCCATATTTAGATTCTTCACCTGCCACATTCACTTCCAGCAGGACAGGTACGGTAACATTCTTCTTAACGGCTTCCTGACTGATGGTTTCTGCCAGCCGGAAAGAATCTACCGAATGTATCAGTGATACCAGTCCCACAATGTATTTTACCTTGTTTCGCTGAAGGTGGCCGATCATATGCCATCGGACTTCGGAAGGCATTTCCTCACTTTTTCTGGTGATTTCCTGTACTTTGTTCTCCCCAAAGTCAAGCTGTCCCATTTCCATGGCTTCTTTCATCATTTCCACCGGTTTTGTCTTGCTGACAGCGATAAGGGTTACTTCTTCCGGGTCTCTTCCTGCTCTTCGGCAGGCCGCCTCGATCTTTTCTCTCACTGTCTTCAGGTTTTCCTGTACCATACTGACACATCTCCTTAATAATTAGTACAATATTTCTTCTTCTTTCACTGTGCTGCTGTCATATACAATATTGTCATACAGAGCGATACCGTACTCTGTACCTGATTCCACAATGCAGAATTCTTCATTCTGATCGATAATGGATATTCTGCGGAAAACGGCATATCCGCGGTTGGTGCAGTAAACGCCCTCCAGGGGCATAGTATCTCTAATGGTGTATCGCTCGGTGGAATTGGGTTTTACCAGCACGTCACCTTCTGAAAAGGCCGACATATCTACGTAGTAAAATCCATCCTGCTGGGCATATACGGTGGTACTGACAAATTCTGTAGAATTTTCTCCGCCGTCTGAGGTCTCCATCAGAAAGCCGATTTCATCAGAATCTCCTCCGGTTGTCTCGTATCCTTCCGGTATTACATAAAAATCTTTGTTTACAATAGAGGAAAGAGGTATCTTTAAACCGGTTTCCGTATTGGTAACCAGTTCAATTTCCAGAAAACGGTCGGAAGCATAACGAATCATGCCGTTGGTAAAAGTAATTTTAGCATAGTAGCCGTCGTCTCTGGTCAGCAGGGTAAACTTTCCGGTCTGGGTAAGGCCGTCTTTTACGAAACGGACGCGGATGGTTTCTCTTCCGGCCAGTGATACGACCTGACTGTCCGTGAGGGGAATATATAAAGACCATTCTTCACTGGTTATCAGCTTGTAGATATCATCTCCCACATTTACCTGATCTTTTCTCAGGTTTGTCTGTTGATAGGATTTCTGACTGAAAGCATCCTGAGTCAGCGTATCTTCTGTGATATCTTCATAGCCATCGCTGATAAACTGAACCAAACCGTCTGTCGGAGAGTAATTAACTGTTTCCCCGCCGATTGTCTGAGCCACCACAATATTCTGACCGTTTGCCGATTCGCTCCCGCCGGTATTGGAATCAGCTGTCGGTATCGGCTCAGAAGCATTGCCGGCAGCCTGAAGAAGACTTCCCTCCAGCTCATACTTGAAACTGTAGGTATCGTAAAAATTGTTGGAATCAAATCCATTGGCAAACGTTGCCATATATGAACGAACCTGGGATAACTGTTCATCAGTCAGGGAAATGCTTTCCTCTGAAGTCTCTCCGTCACTTACAGAATATACAACGCCTTCTTTTTTTACTTTGGAGTTGTCCCTGACATAATAAGTAACGTATCCCGCCGTGCTGCTCTGAACCAGTTGTTCAGACCGGAGAATCAGGGCCGTGTAGGTCTGATTTCGTGACAAAGGTCCGCTGGTTACCTGATAAGAGGTAACATGAGTTGCAGTCAGATACATGATAACACTGACAAGCATATAGATAAATAATGCACCGAACAACATAGTTCCGATGTTTAGTGTAACTACCTTTCTGATATCGGAAAAATGAATATCAGGCCGCTTTTGTTTTTTTTTCTTTTTCCAAGATGGCAATTTTATGCCTCCTTACTTTTATACTCCATGACGCTATCTCTTTTATTTTAGCATTTTCATTCATATACCTCAAGATAAAAATAGAAGAATTCATATAGTTTTTATAACTGTTCAGCCATACATATGTTCAGCTGTAATAGCGGCAGTATGGCCGAACGGTTACCGATTCTCGTATGAATAGACAAAGGATAAATTGGGCAGACTGTAATCAAACCAATGAAGATCAGGAGGAATGATTATGAATACTTCAGGTTTGGATTACACTGCACTCACGATTGCCCTGATCGGGGCGGTTAACTGGGGGCTGATCGGTTTCTTCCAGTTTGATCTGGTAGCCTTTATCTGCGGAAACATGTCCTGGATTTCCAGAATCATCTATGCAGTTGTGGGGCTTTCCGGTCTTTACCTGCTCAGCATGTACGGACGGATTGTAACCAGCCGGAGCAGCCAGAGTGTATAGAAGAAATCTGCAATACCGGACAGCGAACGGTTTCTGACGTTTGCTGTCCGTGCAGGTACATCAGCTCCTTGCCGGGTCTATAAAGCAAAAAACGGGGATGAAGAAACTCACTTCATCCCCCGTATATTTATTAAAAACTGAACATTATACAGAAATAATAACTTTATCTTTTAATGCCTCATTGATTGTATTCTCATTTA
>JBMNRA010000057.1:0-17965 GCA_050944415.1 Ruminococcus sp. | reverse complement strand
ATAGCCCACAGCCGCACTGTCCAGATCATCCGGCGGCATATACTGAATGGAAGGATATACCGGCTCATCTCTGCCGAAAAGCAGGAAAAGAACAGTCAGTATGACCAGAACGATACATGCGGCGGCAGTCAGTATGACTGAAAGATTTCCCGCGTCTGCCACATTGGTAAAATAGCCCTCTTCCATATCCGCGTAGCAGGTCAGACCGCTTCCCACCGGAAGAGACTGTGTCAGCACACCGGTAACTGTACTGCCATTCCAGGAAAGCTCAAGTATTTCTCCCGCCTGATTCTGTTCTCCGTAGCTTCCATAGTAGAACTGCAGGAGATCATGGGAAAACGTCTTCGGAAAATGGATAGAAAAGGAACTGCCTGCCGGAATCTCATTCTGCCATCCGTCAGGAAATATATTATAATAAAAATCCGTATATCCATCCTGGGTTACCGGCCGGTAAGTATAGGAAAAGACATAGTTTCCCTCCCGTACCGTCCGATCCTCATCCCCGAAACGAAACACCTGATTTCCGTTTTCCTGATCAGATTCCACACTTTCACCGGAATCCGTCAGACGAACCTGCGCATAGTACGGGATATACCGTACCTCATTGTTTTCGCCTGCCAGAGCGATTCTTCCCCGGTCGGGAATATAGCGGTAAATGCCGTGGCGGGCATTCTGAAAACTGACTGTGATGCTTTCTCTGGCTCTGTAAGAATTATCTTCTCCCACATTCAATTCCACCCTGTAGGATCTGGTAGTCATATAAGGATCTTCTTCCACTCTCTGATCCTCTTCCGCTTCAGGGGAAAATACGGAAATCAGAAATCCCGTATTGGAAATCAGACAGACAACCACAAGCCATACCGCGATAATCAGAACGTTCTTAAATCTTTTCATAGGATTTCCTCTAGAATTTCACCTGTACCTGTTCACGTTCCGCCGCTTCATTCACCTCATACAGCGGCTTTCTGTGGAATCCGAACACACCCGCTACCAGATTTCCCGGGAACATCTCTGTCTTGGTGTTATATTTATTGACAACTCCGTTATAGAATCTCCGTGCTCCGGCAATCTCCTCTTCGATCCTGGACAGCTGATCCTGCAGATCCAGAAAATTCCGGCTGGCTTTCAGATCAGGATAATTCTCTGAAAGAGCGAACAGCGATTTTAAAGTATCTGAAAGAACATTGTCATTTTTTATGGTTTCCTCCGGAGTTCTGGAGGTCATAGCCATATTCCGGGCAACAATGACTTTCTCCAGTGTTGCAGACTCATGGGATGCATATCCCTTCACCGTCTCCACAAAATTGGGAATCAGATCATACCTCTTTTTCAGCGAAACATCCATAGCTGAAAAAGCTTCTTCCGTTTTATTCCGCAGTTTTACGAATCCGTTGTAGGATGCGATTACCCATATCACAAGCAGAACAAGAATTATAAATATTACAAGCAGAACTATCAGTATCATATTAACTCCTTTTTTAAAAAGACGGAGAGCTTCTCCAGAAACTCACCGTCTCTTTTCACAGTTACAGATTTTCTTTGATTTTCGCAATCATTTCATCATATTCCGCATCGCTTAAGAAAACTCTTTCCGGATTCATGGCAAATACCTGAGTCCATTCAAACTCGTCTTTGTATTTGGGAACCAGATGAAAATGTGTATGTCCGGCCGTATCACCGTAAGCGCCCATGTTAATCTTGTCCGGATTGAAAGCTTTCTGAATAGCCGTCGCCACTTTGGCCATATCTGCGAAATAACCGTTTCTCTCTTCGTCGGACAGCTTTGTAATATCCGGAACATGAGATTTGGTCGCCACAATACATCTGCCTTTGTGACTCTGCTCTTTAAACAGATAAACCAGTGCGTGATCCAGTTCACAGATTTTAATGCCGAATTTCGCTACCAGATCACCTTCCATACAATATGCGCAGTTTGGATCTTTCATGATAAACCTCTCCTTTTTACCAAAATCTATTCGTCTATAAGTATACCTCTTTTTCCGTCAGTTCTCAATCATTTTTTCCATACAGTTCTTCCTGAAGACGCAGATAAGTCGCTTCCCAGTCGGGAACCAGATACTCATTGCTGGAATAGTACAGCCCGTCATAGGGCAGACGGCTTCTGACCACCTCATAATTGACCAGGGAGGGGGCTTTCCCCAGCAAAGCCCAGAACTCGCTTTCCGGAATATTATGCGTCACACAGGGCAGCAGCCGGCCGGCCAGACGGTCAATCTCGGAAATCCTCATCAGCTTGATCCTCCGTATCAGCTTTGTCAAAACCTCTCTCTGACGTTCTGTCCTCTCATAATCCGCGTTCCCCACCTTCCGAATCCGGGCATAGGCCACTGCCTGAAGCCCATTGCACTGATAAGTTCCGGCCCCGGGAATCTCATACGCTTCATACTGATCTTCCATTTTCAGATTCTGACACATATGGAGCATGGTAGTATTGGCGTTCTCTGCTTCCGCTTCCGTAAAATTCAATGCTACGGGACCAATGGCGTCGATAATATCAATCATATCTTTAAAAGAAACCGCCATATACCGGTCCACCTGAATTTTAAAATTTTCCGTCACCGTTTCCGTCAGAAGTTCCCCTCCTCCGTTGGCATAGGCCGCATTCAGTTTCCGATAGCCAATTCCCGGAATGTGAACGTACGTATCACGCATCAGTGACATCATTGTAATTCTCTGCCTTTCATAATTAATGGAAAGGAGTATCATAGAATCCGAATTGGCATCCTCCGTAGTTGCCGTTCTGTCCACTCCCACCAGAAGAATATTGTAAACGTTCTCTTCCGTCATCACATTTTCTTTGGTTCTGTACCGTTCCAGATTTTCCTGAATCTGCTGCATTTCTTCATCCACAGCTTCCTCCGGCCGGTTTTCTTCCTTTATCTCCTCCTGAGTGGTTCCGGCCTCCACATAGTTGGACTGTTCAAAATAATTATGTCCCTTCCCGTATATAAATGCTCCAGCCAACCCTGCCGCCATCAGCAGCAGAAAAAGCGCTGCCGCCGCCGTCTTTCCTTTCTGTTCCGACGCTTTTCGGATATGATTGAATATGTCCTCCCTGGCTCCCTCCAGTATATCTTCTGCCTTTCTTTTCAGCTTCTCCCCCATCATCACGCCCCGCTCTCAAACTTTTTTTGTTTTCCTGATAAATACTATAAAAAAAAATGTCGAAAAATACAAGATATGTATGGAAAAAACTGATATAATGGATCTGCATACAAGAACAGATACTGAGGAGGTTTTATATATGTCATACGATGCAATTATAATCGGAGCATCTATCATCGATCTTCCGGCGGGACCGGTGGATGCCTCCGTTTTTAAAAGCGGCTCCCACCCGGTAGAACGGCTTGCTTTTCAGGTGGGCGGAGATGCTATCAATGAAGCTACCATACTGTCCCATCTGGGATTCAATGTAAAACTGATCAGCAAAATCGGCAGCGATCTGGGCGGCCGTTTTATTCTGGACCACTGCCGCAGTCATCACATTGACACGGATTCTTTCATCATTGATCCCTCTATGGACACGGGAATCAACATCGTGCTTATCGAGCCCAATGGAGAGCGGAGCTTCATCACCAGCGACAAAGGCGGACTGCGTCAGCTGAAACCTGAAGACATTGATGTCAGCACATTTTCCCGGGCATCGCTTCTTTGTTTTGCCAGCATCTTTGTCTTTCCCTTCTTTTCACCAGATGATTACAGCCGTATTTTTGCCGAAGCCAAAAGAAACAACATGACGCTTTGTGCAGATATGACGAAGTGCAAGAATCAGGAAACGGTGGAAGATATCAGGGAAGCGCTTTCCTATCTGGATTTTGTCTTCCCAAATCTGGAAGAGGCACGGATGGTCACCCGCCGGGAAGATCCCGATGATGTGGCTGATGCCTTTCTGGACTGCGGCGTAGGACATGCTGTCATTAAACTGGGCAGCCAGGGCTGTCTGATCAAAAGCCGCAGTCAACGGCTGATCGTACCGGCTCTGCCGGATATCCGCTGCCTGGACACCACCGGAGCAGGTGACAATTTCGCCGCCGGTTTTATCTCCGGCCTTATAAAAAAACAGCCGCTTCAGGAATGCGGACGCATTGCCAATGAAACGGCTGCCAGGTGTATTGAAAAAATGGGGGCCACTGCCTGGATCAATTCTGACGATTAACAGTTTCTGTCTTTAATCATCTGCCGGTAGGACATAAAGGTGAAGCCGAGCTTTTCGTACAGACGGGAGGCCCGTTCATTGTCTCCGGTTACCTCCAGGCGAAAACGCCGGGCCTGGGGGTATTCCCGGAACATCCACTGAAAAAATTCAGTCCCATATCCTTTTCCCCGGCAGGAATCATCCAGATAGATTTCTTCCAGCATGATAGTGATTCCGCCCACCTCACAGGCATAAAAGCTGGTCAGATACGCAAAACCCGCCAGCCTGTCATCATCCCACAGGGTAACGCCCCAAAGGGAAGGGCATTCATCGGAAACCGCATCCTGAAAGGTACGTCTCAGAACGTACATATCCACCTGATGATCCACTGCATCACTGTGATAGAAATCATTTACCATAGGAAGTACTGCCGTCTCATCCTGAGGCAGCATTTTTTTTATTTTCAGCATAAACAGATCCTCATTTTACCAGTTTAGAAATTTTTTTAAAGGTATCGCTTCCCGCTTTTTCCAGTAATTCAAAAAGAATGGATTCGTAAGTGGTGACCAGCACCCCTTCCTGAATCGCCCTCTGAATTCCCATATCTTTATCATGCTTTCTTCTGGAGCTGATACAGTCCGTGACCAATATGGGCTGATAACCGGCTTCTTTCAGATCAATACAGGTCTGCAGTACGCAGATGTGTGCTTCTATTCCACAGACGATAACATTTTTTCTGCCGGTCTGGGTCACCGCATCCATAATATGCTGCTCCCTGTAGCTGCTGAAAGCTATTTTTTCCATATATTCTTCTGTTTCAGCCGCCTCATATATCGCTGCAACGGAATTTCCCAGTCCTTTCGTATACTGCTGAGTGATAATCATGGGAATCCCCAGAACCTTCAGGCCTCGAATCAGGATTCCAGCATTTTTCACCAGTTCCTCACCCTGATCCATCACTTTCATCAGGCTTTCCTGATAATCCACGATCATAGCCATAGTATCTGCCGCTTTGATTCTCATATACAATCCTCCTGTTTTTTATACTGCCTGCAGAGCCTGATCCAGATCCGCAATAATATCATCGATATTCTCAATTCCCACAGAGAGACGGATCAGATCCGGAAGAACTCCTGCCTCCAGAAGCTGCTCATCGTTCAACTGGCGATGAGTATGGCTGGCCGGATGAAGAACACATGACCGGGCATCTGCCACATGGGTCACTATGGCAATCATTTTCAGCGCGTTGGTAAAACGCATGGCGCCTTCTTTTCCGCCTTTTGGTCCGAAGGAAAGCACGCCGCAGGTTCCATTAGGCATATATTTCTGTGCCAGATGATAGTATCTGCTGCTCTCCAGTCCTGAAAATTCCACCCATGCAACTTTTTCATGGTTTTCCAGGTACCGCGCAACCTGCAGTGCGTTTTCGTAATGACGGGGCATTCGCAGATGGAGCGTCTCCAGACCGATATTGGTCAGAAATGCATTCTGAGGAGACTGACAGGCTCCCATATCTCTCATCAGCTGAACAGTAGCCTTCGTTATATACGCCTTTTTCCCAAACCGCTCCGTATAGATTACTCCATGATAAGATTCGTCCGGTGTCGTCAGTCCCGGATATTTGTCTTTATTCTCATTCCAGTTAAAATTTCCGCTGTCCACAATACAGCCGCCCATAGCCATGGCATGACCATCCATATACTTTGTGGTGGAATGGGTCACAATATCCGCTCCGAATTCAAAAGGCCGGCAATGAATCGGTGTGGCAAAGGTGTTATCACAGATGAGAGGCACATGATGCGCATGAGCCAGATCGGCAAACTTCTCAATATCAAGGATAACCCCTGCCGGATTGGAAACTGTCTCGGCAAATACGGCCTTCGTATTGGGCTGAAAAGCCTTTTCCAATTTTTCTTTCGGATCATCCTGATCCACCAGTGTCACCTGAATTCCAAAACGCTTCAGCGTTACAGTCAGAAGATTGGAGGTACCCCCGTAAACTTTTGCCGCACAGATCACATGATCTCCCTCTTCGCAGATATTGGTCACTGCAAACAGAGTAGCTGCCTGGCCGGAAGATGTGAGCATGGCAGCCACTCCACCTTCCAGGTCACAAATCTTCTGCGCTACCAGATCATTGGTAGGATTCTGAAGTCTGGAATAAAAATATCCTTCTTCCTCCAGATCGAACAGTTTTCCCATTTCTTCACTGGTTGAATACTTGAATGTGGTACTCTGATAAATCGGCAGCACTCTGGGCTCACCGTTTCCCGGCTGCCATCCTCCCTGTACACAGATCGTTTCTTTTTTAAAGCTCATTTTTTTCTCTCCTCTCTTTTCCATCGTATTTTATAATCCCAGCAGCGAACCTGCCTGGTAAATCACGAAAGTAACTACCCATGCCACTATGAGATGGAAAAAGGCGTTTACAAACATGGATCTGGTACTTCCGGTTTCTTTTTTCACAGTGGCCAGTGTGGCAATACAGGGTATGTACAGCAGACAGAATGTCATCATACAGTAGGCATTCAGCGGGCCAAAACCGTCGCCTCCCAGCATAGCTGCCAGCGTGGCCATACCTGACGGCGCCGTTATATTCCCGATTCCAAACAATACGGAACAGCTGGATACCACCACCTCTTTGGCGGAGATACCTGCAATCAGCGCCACGATCAACTGCCAGTAGCCCAGACCCAGCGGTTTAAATACCGGTATGACCGCTCTTCCCACAACCGCGCCAAAACTCTGTGAAATATCACTGACATATCCGGAAGGCCCAAAATTCAAAACAAACCACATCAAAATTGAAGCGATAAAAATGGTAGTTCCCGCTTTCGTCAGATAATCCTTAACTTTTCCCCAAACATAAATCCAGACCGTCTGCGCACTCGGCGCTTTATACTCCGGAAGCTCGATCAGAAGATTATTTTCTGCCTTTCCCCTGTCCGCCAGATGCATAATAAAGGCCATTGCAATCGCCGTCACCATACCAAGCACATACATGGAGAAAGCAGCAAGTCCTGCATATTTCTCAAAAAATGTCTGTGAAAACAACACATAGATCGGCAGTCTCGCGCTGCAGGACATAAAAGGCGTCACCAGAATGGTTTTCATCCGGTCATGTTTATCCTCCAGAGCACGCGACGCCATGACTGCCGGAACAGTACACCCAAATCCCAGAATCATGGGAATGAACGCACGTCCGGAAAGTCCCAGCCGTCCCATCAGACTGTCCATTACATATGCGGCTCTTGACATATATCCGCTGTCTTCCAGAAAAGCCAACGCCAGAAACAGAATAAATATGTTGGGAAGGAAGGTAAGAATTCCTCCTACTCCGGAAATAATGCCATCTACAATCAGAGATATCATCCAGTCGGATGCCCCGATTGCGGTAAGCAGCTGTGTCACGCTCTCTGAAATAATATTCAAAAGCACTCCCATATAGCCCTTCAGCCAGTCGCCGACGGTAAAAGTCAGAACGAACACCAGCGCCATGATCAGGAGAAAGATAGGCAATCCCCAGAAGCGGTCCGTAAGCCACCGGTCAATCTTATCAGTACTTGCCGCTTTCTGTGCTTTATTAACCAGTGTTTCCTGGATAACTTCCTCAATAAAATCGTATTTTTCATTAATAATCCGGGTCTCATAGCTTTTTTCCAGAATATCAGAAGTATCAATGGGATACTGCTTTCTGACTTCCTCGTCATCTTCCAGATATTTGATGGCAAAATAACGGTACTTCTCCAGATCCGGATATTTCTCTTTCAGTCTGTCTTTCAGAAGATCAATTTTGTCTTCAATTTCATCACTGTACACCATGACAAACTCTTTATGGTGCTGATGCTGATGCTCCGTATGGGTATCATGGTGATGGATCAGCGGCTGTTTCTCCAGGAAATCTTTGTGATGGATTACAGCATGCATGAGAATATCCAAACCCTTTTTCTTTCTGGCACTGACCGGAATAACCGGAATACCCAGCATTTCCGGAAGGCGGTGAAGGTCGATTTCCATTCCCCGCTTTTCCACAATATCCATCATATTAAGAGCCAGAACCACCGGTTTTCCCAGCTCTATCAACTGCAAAGTCAGATATAGATTCCTTTCCAGCGCTGAAGCATCCGCCACATCAATGATAACGTCCACATCGTCACTTTGTACGTACTGTCTGGCCACTATCTCTTCCATGGTATAAGAGGTCAGACTGTAGGTTCCCGGCAGATCCACCAGCTGGATGTCATACCCCTGAAATTTCATGGAACCTTCCACTTTCTCCACCGTAACTCCCGGCCAGTTGGCAACCTTCAGATTCGCCCCGGTATAGGCATTAAACAAAGTAGTTTTTCCACAGTTGGGATTTCCCATAAAGCCAACACGTATTCTATTCTCCATCGGCCATGTCCTCCCTCACTTCGATGTTTTCAGCAATATGTCTTCCGACAGCAAAACGGGTGCCACGCACATTAATGATCATGGCTCCTCTTTTTTTCTTGTTCAGCACTCTGACTCTGGCATCCCCTGTCATTCCCAGAGCCGCCAGGCGGCGCTCTGTATTTACCGGCAGATTCATCTGCCCCACCAGATAGTTTCTTCCTTTCTCTCCCTCAATCAATTTCATAATTCCTCAGCCCCTGTTCTTGTTGTAAATAATCAAAAGTCCTTTCAGCAGCAGATTGTCATCCAGAATTACTTCTTTTTTGCAATAGGGCACGATGGCCTTTGCCAGACCGCCGGTGGCTACCGCCACAGCTGTCTGTCCGATTTCCTCTTCGATTCTGTCAATCATTCCATCCACAACGGATGCATTTCCGTGAATAATTCCGCTTTTCATACAGTCAATGGTATTTTTCCCAATCATCTGCCGGGGCGGTTCCAGACTGATGCCCTGCAGCTGAGCCGCATGAGCGGTCAGTGAATTCAGAGAAACCATAACGCCCGGAAGGATCATACCGCCGATATAGTTTTTCTTTTCGTCAATCACACAGATCGTAGTGGCCGTTCCCATATCCAGGATGATTAAAGGTACCGGATATTCATTAATCCCGGCCACCGCACCGGCCACCAGATCACTCCCCAGCTGAGCCGGGTTATCCATCAGAATGTTTAACCCGGTTTTGATACCGGGACCCACCACCAGAATCTGCTTGCGCAGAACCTTCTCCGCTGCCAACCGGACGATAGCGGTAATCTGGGGTACAACGGAACAGATAATGCCGCCCTTGATCTTTTCCTTTGAAATACCGTATATTTCCAGCACAGCCTTGATGTCGATGGCGTATTCCAGCTCCGTTTTCGTTTTGACCGTTGACAGCCGTTCAATAAAATATGTCTGTTTTTCATCCACACATCCGATCACAATATTGGTGTTTCCGATATCTATTGCCAGAATCATTTTCCTATACTCCTATGTTTTTCATAACTTTCGTGTTTAGCAGAACCTTGCCGATCAACATAACGATCACCGCTGCCACAACCGCTTCCGGAATACCGTTGACACCGATCACGGCCAGAATCGCCAGGTATACGTTTCCGGTAATCTCACTGGCCGCCGCATAGCTTTTTCCAAAAAACAGAAGAATCATATGCATGACCAGCAGAGTGTTGGTAAGGGATCCCGCCAGTCCCGCCAGCGCCAGTCCTGCCGCCGGCGCCCTGCCGCCTTTTCTCCCGGCAATTTTTGCCACAAACCGGTATACATAATAGGGTACGACACCCACCAGTATCCTCGGCACAAAACAGATAATAACGCTTCCAATACCGCCGCTGTATTCTCCCAATGAATAAAAAGGAGTAAATACAAAGGATGTAACGCTTGGGTTAATCGTATTGTTGATAAAACTGGTCAGACCAAAAACAAACCCAAGTGCCGCTCCTTTTTTCGGTCCCAACATCAGCGATCCGATAATAACCGGAATGTGAATGATGGTCGCTCTCGTAAATCCCAGCGGGATATAGCCGAGAAAGGGTGTAAAAGCCATGATAAAAATCAGTGCAGCGAAAAGTGCCACCTGTGTCAGGCTTTTCGTTCTTGACATAGTTGCCGTTCTTGTGTTATTCATTTTTTCCTCCTGTTACTGTTCCCTCTTTTCGGGATACAATACATGTCTCTTCCCCTGCGGGGCGTTTACAAGTTGCTCAATATCTTATCCAGGATAGAATGTGCTACCTCTTCTTTGCTCATAAGGCCAAGAGAGATTTCTTCTTCCTGTGTAATCAGGGTTACCACATTGGTATCCGCCTGGAATCCGGCTCCGGCCTCTTTCAGATTGTTTGCCACAATCATGTCCAGATGCTTCTTCGCAAGCTTTTCCCTGGAATTACTGATCATATGCTCCGTTTCCATGGAAAATCCACACAGAAACTGATTTGATCTTTTATGCTCCCCCAGATATTTCAGAATATCTCTGGTACGCTCCATGGGGAGCATAAAGCGTTCCTCTTTTTTCTTTACTTTTTCATTTTTTACACTGGCCGGACGATAATCAGCCACCGCCGCTGCCTTGATCACAATATCCTGATCTTCGAAATGACCTGTCACCGCCTGAAACATATCTTCCGCAGTGACAACAGGTATCACGTTTACAAAGGGAGGCGGTTCAATGGATGAAGGTCCCGTTACCAGCGTCACCTCCGCTCCCCGAAGCATAGCCGCCTTTGCCAGTGCATAGCCCATTTTCCCGGAAGAATGATTGGTAATATACCGAACCGGATCCAGAGCTTCTCTGGTGGGACCTGCCGTCACCAGCACTTTTCTGCCTGCCAGATCCTTTTTACAGGCAATTTCCTTTTCGATATAGGAATACAGCACCCCGGGCTCCGGCATTTTTCCTTCCCCGCTGTCGCCGCAGGCAAGCCATCCGCTGGCCGCCCCGATAATCTCACATCCATATCCCTTCAGTTTTTTCATATTGTCCTGCACAATAGGATTCTGATACATGGCCGTATTCATGGCCGGCGCCAGCAGAATGGGACAACGGCAGGCCAGAAAGGTGGTGGTCAGCATATCATCGGCAATCCCATTGGCCATTTTGCCGAGCACATTGGCCGTTGCCGGCGCCACCATCATCACATCCGCACGCTTTCCCAGCGACACATGTTCCACATTGTGCTGAAAATTTCTATCAAAAGTATCCACAATACATTTGTTTCCGGTCAGAGTTTCAAATGTAATGGGATTAATAAAATTCACTGCATGAGCTGTCATTATCACGTGCACATCCGCCTGCTGCTTTACCAGCATACTGGCAAGAGACGCCGTTTTATAAGCGGCAATCCCTCCGGACACGCCCAGAATCACGGTCCTGCCTTCCAACATTTCTTTCCCTTCCTTTACCGTTTCTCGTTTCTATACATTCCTGATTATATAGAAATTATCTGCTTATTTCAATAATATACGTATTATTTTTCTCAAAAACCACGTCCCCCAGGCTGCGGAGCATTTCATCATCCAGTACTCCGTATTTTTCACGCTCCAGTGATCCCACATACAAATATTTCACATCGTATTTGTCCAGAAGATTTTTTACGGTCTCCTCATCTTCGGATGTATAGATTTTTTCCACATCATCCCGCCTTTCATTAAGGGCCTCCACATCACCGCGCCACAACCATTCGTGAACATACCATCCCATCACGCAGGGAAGACCCGTCATCGCGGAAACTCTCTCGTAATCCGAGTAGCTGTCGCCGCAGGCTTCCACAATGACAGGACTGCCCTCCACATTTTCATTCAGCCATGCTATAGCGTCCGCATCCTCCGGAAAATCTTCCGCAAGATAAGCGGTGGCATCCAATCCCGGAAAAGCCTCCAGCGAAAGATCGCTGCCATACCAGGCGGAACCGGCATTGATAATATATCCGAAGGTGGACACCAGACATATACCTGTCACAATGCCTGTAATATACAGGCCTCTGGAACGGTGCAGCAAAAAACGCACCAGAATATAGGCCATGCAAATTCCGAAAAGTGTAAAAGCCTGATAGGTCAGCTTAAACATGGTGTTTGCCCGCGCATATCCTTCTTCATAGATATCCCGCACGTAAATGATCTCCGGCACCAGAACCAGCCCAATAGCACAGAGAGCCAAACCTCCGATGTACAAATCCTGAAAATGCAGTCTGCAGAAAACACTCTGGAATCGTCCCAAGTTTCCTCTATTCTTTACTGCCGCCCGGATCATCCAGACCAGAAATACGATACACATGACGAAGGGAAGTCCCCATACCACAAGCAGCTGCTTGATGGAACTGTGGTTCTGTGCCAGGGCGATTCCGGAAACCATGGTTTTAAAACTGGCCGTAAAAGGCAAGGCAGCCAGAGAAGACAAGAGGAACAGCCAGATCCCCTGCACCGCACTCTTTATCACAGTATACCGCCAGGAAAAACCGCCTTCCCGCAGGTTCCGGTACACAATCACCGCCATAATTACCACAAAATAAATGGCGAAATCCCAGTAGTTTGTGAAATGAAAAATCCCCGTAAGGAGAGCAAACATCACCAGGTGCACCTGAAGGAAATCCTTTTTTATCCGTTCCCACATACCCATACTCTTCCGCTCCCCGGCAGTAATCAGGGGCCGTTTCATATATGCATAGATCATACCTAACAGCAAAAGTACAAACATCAGATTGACCACGTGGGCGTGAAGATCCCCCAGCACAAAAGAATAGGCTGGAAATTCATGGATCGTCTTATCATTGCCTTCCGGGTAATATCCGATATATCTGGTAGAATTGGGAAACCAGTAAGTATAGTCGCTGTCATGCCCCAGGAATCCCCGAAACCACTTCAGCAGATGAGCCGCCAGTACGTAATGCATGTTTCCCGCCATGGAAACCGCCATGCCGGCCAGTACTCCCGCAGGAACGGCGGCCCTCGCCCGTCTTTTTCCCGCCGTCGTACGGTCTTCCCATATCTGTCTTACCAGCGCAAAGGGCAGAACAAATGCCAGAGCCGCCACCAAAGTTCGCATCACATGGTAAGTCTCCTGAATTCTGGTAAACGTCATCTTGGTAAGAAAAACCGCAAAATACTGCCCGCCGTAATAGTAATTAATGGCCTCGCCCGCATACCAGATATCAGGGGCGGGAAGCGTCTCACTTCTCATCATAGACGCCATAAACCCATAATCCATAAATTTTTCCGTCCCGTAGGCGGCTGCATGAAAACCGGCCAGATATGTCCAGCCCAGAAACAGAAGCAGAAAAAGAATTTCCTCTCCCAGAATGAGGATCCCGTTATCCCGTGTCAGCCAGAAAACACTTTTCCCCTTTTTTATACGGTACCAGAAAATACCGATATTTACAATAATACAGAACAGAGCAACTCCGATACAGGCAGCCGGCTGAAAAGGCAGAATGCCGCAGCAGACCAGAACCCATACAAGGAAGCCCGGAACAGCCACCCCCAGAACTTTTGAAAACAGCCATCCTCCATCTCTGAAGTCCCGAAACAGCATCTTGGACATGGGCATAAAAGATGCTCCCAGAACCAGGATGACTGCCCACCAGATAAAACAAGTATCCATTGAAACCTCCTATATTGTTCTGTATTTTTTCCTCATGTAACAGAACTCT
Source organism: Ruminococcus sp. (assembly GCA_050944415.1). Lineage (GTDB taxonomy): Bacteria > Bacillota > Clostridia > Lachnospirales > Lachnospiraceae > Ruminococcus_G. Next base: position 4,230 of record JBMNRA010000057.1, on the reverse strand, counting down.
GCTATAGCACGGCGTCCCATAGAAAATATTTTCCGGAAATTTACAGAATTTTCCCCTCCCTGACGGGGGCGAAAGGTGATCGGATAATATTTTAACGTTTTTTTGCTTTTCCTGTACAGCACACTGATGATCACGTTGGCCAGATGATAATCCGCCGGTACAAGCTTCAGTATTTTTTTCAATTCCCTGCTTTTCATCAGACGGAACGGAGTATTGATATCTTCCATCCACACGCCGAAATTCAGAAATACAATTACTTTCAGAGCCTTTGTGACCAGCACACGCCCCAGACCGTCCTGACGGCGGCGTCTGGAACCCAGCAGCAGGCCGGCCTTCTCTCTATCCTTCCAGAGCGGCCAGAATTCTTCCGGCAATGTCTGTCCGTCTGAATCTGTCTGGAAAATAAATTCCGCCCCGTGGGATATGGCGTAATGATAGCCATAAAGAACTGCCGCGCCGTGGCCGCCGTTTGCCTTTGTCACTACCGCCAGCCGGGGATGACTTTTCTGCATATGAACCGCAATTTCTCTCGTTTTATCCCTGCTTCCGTCATCCACCAGCAGAAGCCGGGAATCTTTCCCTGTACTTTCTGCGATTTTATGCCATTCTTCTATTACAGTTCCGATATTTTTTTCCTCATTGTAAGCCGGTATTACAATCCACAGACTATCCTTCATGAATTTCTCCCTGCACCACCTTCAAAAGGCTGTTGCCTGCAGCAACAGCCTTTTTGTTTTTTACTCAAATCTTATCTTCAGATAACTTTTAATTTCCTCAACGCACTTTTCAAAACCCAGCTTCCTGCTGTTCAGACATAAATCATAATTTCTGGCGTCGTTCCATTCACGGCCGGTATAATGGTGATAAAAATCTCCCCGGTATTTATCCACTTTGGCAATATATTTTTCCATCTCTTTTTGTGTCATACTGTTGCGCAGCATGGCCTGCTCCAGACAGAATTCCCGGTCCGCATGAACGAACACACTGGCTACATTGTCAAAATTACGCAGAATAAAATCCGCGCACCGGCCAATAATCACGCAGGATTCCTGGCGTGCCAGCTGCTTGATAATCTTGGCCTGATAATTAAAAAGATTATCTTTGGAAACAAAACCATCGCTTTCCGGATTAATCAGCTCTCCGCTGTACACTTTTGTTGTCAGCTTCTGAAGCAGACCAATGTCCAGTCTTTCATCGGATTTGCCGAAAAGCTTTTCAGAAATTCCACTGTCCTCCGAAGCCAGTTTCAGGATTTCTCTGTTGTAGCAATGGATACCCAGATCCTTTGCCAGCATTTCCCCGATGGTTTTTCCGCCGCTTCCATACTGTCTGGCAATGGTAATTACAATATTTTCCATATCAGCACCTCCCGGCTTATTCGCCTAAATAGGCTTTTTTAACAGAATCATTATTCATCAGTTCTTTTGCATCTCCTGAAAGCACAAAGTTTCCTGTCTCCAGAACGTAAGCCCTGTCCGCAATACCGAGAGCCTTTTTCGCATTCTGCTCCACAAGAAGTACTGTAGTTCCGCCGGCGCTTACCGACTGAATGATATCAAAAATTTCATTTACCAGAATCGGTGAAAGTCCCATGGAAGGCTCATCCATTACTATCAGCTTCGGATGTGACATCAGGGCCCTCCCCATGGCCAGCATCTGCTGCTCTCCGCCCGACAGAGTTCCGGCCAGCTGATTTCTCCGCTCCTCCAGCCGCGGAAACCGTTCATATACCATCTGCAGCGTTTCTTCCACTTCTTTTTTATCTTTCCTGGTGTAAGCACCCATTTTCAGATTCTGATATACTGTAAAATCCGCAAAAACGCGTCTTCCTTCCGGTACATGCGCCATTCCCATGGAAACAATCTTGTGGGCCGGCATATGGGTAATATCCGTTCCTTCAAAAATCACCGTTCCCTTTTTCGGGGCGATAAGCCCGGTAATAGTATGAAGAATCGTGGTCTTTCCGGCTCCATTGGCACCGATCAGTGCAATAACCTCGCCCTCATTTACCTCAAAGGAAACTCCTTTGATTGCCTGGATGACTCCATAGTAGACTTCCAGATCTTTTATCTCCAGCATTGCCATACATTCTTCCTCCTATTCTCCCAGATATGCCGTGATTACTTCCGGATTATTCAAAACCTCCCGGGTATCCCCCTGAGCCAGAACTTCTCCGAAATTCAAAACTGTCAGTTTTTCACAAATGCCGGATACCAGCTTCATATCATGTTCAATCAGAAGAATTGTCATATGGAACTTCTCCCGTACAAACTGTATGGTCTCCATCAGCTCTTTCGTTTCATTAGGGTTCATGCCGGCTGCAGGTTCATCCAGAAGAATCAGTTTTGGCTCCGTAGCCAGAGCTCTGGCGATCTCCAGCTTTCTCTGCTTTCCGTAGGGGAGATTGGCGGCCAGCAGATGAGCCTCATTTTCCAGGCCAAACACCTGAAGAAGCTCCATAGCCGTTTCGTTCATCTCTTTTTCCACCTGACGGTACCGGGGCATCCGGAAAATCCCCTCAATGGTAGTATAGTGATGCTTATTATGAAGACCGACTTTTACATTATCAGCCACTGACATATCCTTGAACAGACGGATATTCTGAAAAGTCCTGGCTATGCCTGCCTTATTGATATCAATGGTCCTTTTTCCCGTAATATCAGTCCCGTCCAGTTTTACAATGCCTTCATCCGGCTTATAAACACCCGTCAGCAGATTAAATATGGTAGTCTTTCCGGCACCGTTTGGGCCAATCAGTCCATACAGCTCTCCCTCCTCAATTGTCAGGTTAACGCCGTTGACAGCACGAAGGCCGCCGAAAGAAATCCCCAGATTCTTTACATCCAATAATGCCATCTTTCCTACGCCTCCTTTGCCTTCTTCTTCTTTTGCAGCAGTCCTTTAAGAGAATGCCTTTCTCTCCATTCCAGTGCCTTAGGCGCCCAGTTAAAGAGCATCATCAGAATCAGAACGATAGCATAGATCAGCATACGATAGTCTGAAAGACCGCGCAGCAGTTCCGGAAGGAGAGTCAGAACGACTGCGGCGATAATGGAGCCGCGCATATTTCCAATTCCTCCCAGCACCACAAAGACCAGAATCGTAATCGACATATTATACCCGAAGTTTTTGGGCAGTGCAGTCAGCGTGGAAAGATTATGAGCATACAGAACGCCTGCCGCTCCTGCGATGGCCGCTGATACAGCAAAAGCCATCAGTTTGTATTTCGTAATATTAATTCCCACCGATTCCGCCGCAATCCTGTTATCACGGATAGCCATAATAGCCCTGCCGTCCCGGGAATTTATCATGTTCAGAATGATAAAAAGAGTAATCAAAACCAGAATAATTCCGATCAGGAAAGTAGAATCCTGGGGCGTTCCGGTGATTCCCTGCGGCCCGTTTATCAGTACTTCGCCATCCGGCTGCAGGTTCAGGGAAATGGAATCTTTTGTGGAAAAATGAAAACCATTGCTGTCTCTTCCGATGAAAAGAACATTGACCAGATTCTTGATAATTTCTCCGAAAGCCAGCGTAACGATAGCCAGGTAGTCACCCCGGAGACGCAATACCGGGATACCGATCAGGATTCCGAAAATACCGGCAGCGAGAGCTCCCAGTATCAATGCCAGAATAAACCGCACAATGGAAACCGTAATTACCCCTTCCACACATTTGGAAAAGAATGCGCCGGTAAAAGCTCCCACACACATGAACCCTGCATGTCCCAGACTCAGCTCTCCCAGAATACCGACAACCAGATTCAGAGAAAGAGCCAGAATTACATATACACAGAGAGGTACCAGAAGTCCCTCCATCAGACTGGAAAGATTTCCTGTGCTTAAAAGCAGCTGTATGATTATAAATGCAACAATAACAATACCATAGGTAATCATATTGCTTTTTGTCTGTCTGTTCATTTTTTTCACCATTTTATCCCCCTACACTTTCTCCTGAATTTTTTTGCCCAGAATACCGGTAGGTTTCACCAGCAGCACAATAATCAGCACCGCAAATACTATCGCGTCTGACAGCTGTGATGAAATATATGCCCTGCCGAGTATTTCTATCACACCCAGCAGAATACCGCCGATCATGGCCCCCGGAATGGAACCGATCCCTCCAAAGACTGCTGCCACGAAAGCTTTGATGCCGGGCATTGAACCGGTATAAGGATTCAGGGAAGGATAAGAGGAGCACAGCAGCACGCCGGCCAGCGCCGCAAGACCG
>JBMNRA010000056.1:0-18032 GCA_050944415.1 Ruminococcus sp. | reverse complement strand
TGATGTACATGATGTGAAGCTATTGTGTGAGACATTTCATATCGAAATTCCAAATGAGTATAGATAACTGTAAATTCAAATTTGTAGAGGTTATATTATGATAAGAGCAGTCAAGGAAAATGATTTATCTGCTGTTATGCAGATATGGCTTGATATAAACATTAAAGCACATAGTTTCATATCAAAGCACTATTGGATGGATAATTATGATATGGTAAAAAAGATTCTTCCACAAGCAGAAATATATGTGTATGAAAACAATGGCACAAAAGAAATAGAAGGCTTTATTGGATTGACAGATAATTATATTGCGGGATTATTCGTAAAAGAAGATATGCAGTCGAAAGGCATTGGGAAACAACTATTGAATTATGCAAAAGGCATTAAATCCAATATGTATTTGAGCGTTTATAATAAGAATATCCGTGCAATTCAATTTTATCAGAGAGAACAATTTGTAGTTCAATCAGAAAACACGGATGATAATACCAACGAAAAAGAGTTGGTTATGGCTTGGAGCCGATAGACAAATTCCAATTTATCTAAGAGATGGTAATAGCGTAGGGGTACATAGCGTACCCCTGCTTTTTTATGCAATGTATTTTTTATGTGAGGTTTTGACGTTCGTCTGATTTACAATGGCATATTCCATTGTTGTGTTGATCTGGGAATGCCCGAGTAAAGTCTGAAGCTGTTCAACAGGCATACCCTTATCAATAGCTTTCGTGGCCAGAGTTCTACGGAATTTATGAGGGTGTATCTTGTTAATATTCAAATCCCTTCCTAATATACGAAGTCGAGATTCCACCCCGGAAATTTCTAATCGTTTGTGCGGTTTGAGCAAAGAAACAAAAAGTGCCGGATTATCATCATCTCTACTGTCAAGATAATTTCGCAGATGTACCTTAGCACGAGCATCGAAATAAACAAGACGTTCTTTATCGCCTTTTCCTAATACTATGCATTCCTGATTTTCAAAATCAATATCATTTCGATTGAGTTTACAAAGTTCTCCAACTCTTATTCCTGTAGATGCCAGCATATCAATAATAGCTAAATCCCTAGGGTGTGAAACATTATCACGCATAATCTCCATAGATTCATCTGCGATTGTTTCTTTGACGGGTTTTGTGGTACGAATTTTATGTATGCGACGAACAGGGCTTTTAAGAATATAATTTTCATTTTCCAACCACATAAAGAAGCTAGAGAGAATACGGCGGATGTTATCTAAGTTGGCTTTGCTGCAATTATTGATTTTTTGATAGTCAGATAGATATTTTCGTATATCTTCTGTTGTAATAGCGACAGCTGATTTGTTGATGCAAGAGAACATTTTACTAATTGTTCCTCTGTAATACTTGATGGTTTTTGGGCTGCATCCTTCTAGTTGTTTTGCTTCTAAGAAACAGGACAAAAGCATTTCATTTGAGAGAAATGCTTGTACTAGTTTCTTATCTTCTTTGGAGACTGTTACGTCCCATAGAACGTGTTCTAATACCTTGTCAAGTCTATCCATTTGATGTGCGTTAAGGCAGCATAACATCTCTGATTTTACAATATCAATAATTTCATCTTTCATTTTTTCTTTTCTCCTTTGTATTAAGTGTAAAGTTTCACCGTAAAACTAAGTCTATTTACGGTCTGAAGTATCATAACAAATAAGATATTAAAAATTAATCCAACATAAAGTGTGTGTGATACAACGATATCCAGGTAATCAAAAGTCGGCTTTCTTCTATATTAATATTAAGGGGTTCACATAAGGGGTTCATCGTTGAATTGTATTAAGGTTTTCGTCCTTCTAAATTCCTGCCCCTGCGGATGCTATCCTGATATGAATAGGTGCAGTTGTACCCGGGAGCAGATTGACCGGTATCGAAAAAAAATCAGTCAGGCTATTTTGGAAAGAATTGATCTATGTGTGGAGGTTTCGGCCGTTTCCTGGGAGGATGTTTGTCTGAGCGGAACCGGGGAAAAGGAATCAGTAAAGATGAAAGAGCAGGTTCAGAGAGCCCATAATATTCAGAAAGAGCGTTACCGGGGGACGAATATTCAGTTCAACGGACAGCTGGGAAGCCGGGAAATTCCAAAATACTGCAGATTGAGCCGGGAGGCGGAAAAGCTGACAAAGGAGGCTTTCAGCAGAATGCGGCTGAGTCTTAGAGTATGTCACAGGATCATTAAAGTGTCCCGCACTCTGGCTGATCTGGAGGACGCCAGTGATATCGGTGAAAAACATATTCTGGAAGCGCTGTATTTCCGGGGCATGGATCAGGAGGACTGGAAAGCGTAAAAAGGAGGTCGGGATGAGAATAGATCGTGAAAATGACAGATGGCCCCAAAGGCTTGTCGGATTGAAGGGGATGCCGAAAACTCTGTACTATAGAGGCAGACTTCCTGATGATGATGAAAAGACAGTGGCCATCGTAGGAGCAAGAATGTGCAGTCAGTATGGAAAGCAGCAGGCTTTTTATTTTGGTAAGGTTCTGGCGGAGGCCGGAGTTTCCGTAATCAGCGGCATGGCAAGGGGCGTGGACGGTTGTGCTCATGCAGGAGCTCTGGAAGCGGGAGGCAGTACCTACGCAGTTCTGGGATGTGGCCTGGATATTTGTTATCCCCCTTCCAACCGGCATTTATATGAAAAAATACCGGAAAACGGAGGGGTGATCACAGAATTTCCAATGGGAAGCAGACCCCTGGGGAAACATTTTCCCATGCGTAACCGGGTGATCAGTGCTCTTGCGGATATTGTACTGGTAATCGAGGCGAAGGAACGAAGCGGTTCACTGATTACGGCTGATTTTGCTTTGGAACAGGGGAAGGATGTTTATGCTCTGCCGGGACGGGTGGGTGATGCGCTGAGCGAAGGCTGCAACCGTCTCATTGCCCAGGGAGCAGGAATTGCGCTGGACCCTGAAATGCTGCTGGAAACTATGGGAATCCAGCGGGAAAATAAAAAAAGTATGGAGAAAAAAACAAAGATGGGACTTGCAACGGATATGGATTTGGTGTATAGTTGTGTAGATTTACAACCGAAAGAATTACACAGGATTCTGGAAGAAGTGTCACTTCCGGCCGAGAGAACCATGGAGATTCTGCTGAAGCTGCAGCTGGATGGAAAAGTGCTGGAAGTATTCCGAAATTGTTATGTGAAAGTATAAATAAATGGTAGGAGGCTGTTGTGGCTAAGTATCTTGTGATAGTAGAATCACCTGCTAAAGTAAAAACTGTAAAGAAATTTCTGGGTTCCAGTTATGAAGTTGCTGCATCTAACGGGCATGTGAGAGATATGCCCAAAAGTCAGCTGGGGATTGATCTGGAGCACGATTTCGAACCGAAATATATCACAATCCGGGGGAAAGGGGAGCTTCTCGCCGGTCTTAGAAAAGCAGCAAAAAAGGCGGATAGGGTGTATCTGGCAACGGACCCTGACCGGGAAGGGGAAGCAATTTCCTGGCATCTCTCCAAAGCGCTGAATCTGGACGAAAAAAAGATGCGAAGGATCACTTTCAATGAAATTACAAAATCAGCTGTTAAGGAATCGTTAAAACATGCCAGAGACATTGACATGAATCTGGTGGATGCCCAGCAGGCACGGCGTGTGCTGGATCGTCTTGTGGGATATCTGATCAGTCCGCTTTTATGGGCAAAAATAAAAAGAGGCCTAAGCGCCGGACGTGTTCAGTCAGTGGCGCTTCGTATTATCGGCGACCGGGAGGAGGAGATAAATGCCTTCATTCCGGAGGAATACTGGACTCTTGAAGCGGATTTTTATGTGGATCATGGAAAAAAGCCGCTGCGGGCAAAGTTTTACGGACGGGAAAAAGAAAAGATGACCATCCGTTCTGCTCAGGAGTTGGAGCAGATAAAAAAAGAACTGGATCAGGCGGTTTATCGTGTAGCCGACATAAAAAAAGGAGAACGGGTGAAAAAATCACCGCTTCCTTTTACCACCAGCACCCTGCAGCAGGAGGCTGCCAAAACGCTGAATTTTTCAACGCAGAAAACCATGCGGCTGGCTCAGCAGCTGTATGAGGGAATCGATATTAAAGGAAACGGAACGGTGGGTGTGATTACCTATCTCCGTACGGATTCCACCAGGGTTTCCCAGGAAGCTGAGGAACTGGCATCTTTTTATATTACGGATCAGTATGGCAAAGAATATGCTTCCGGCGGCCGTCAGGATGCCAGAAAAGGGAAGAATAATATACAGGATGCCCATGAAGCGATCAGGCCAACGGATATTACAAGGCTTCCGGCATTGATAAAAGAATCTCTTACCAGAGATCAGTTCCGGCTCTATCAACTGATCTGGAAGCGTTTTGTAGCCAGTCAGATGGCACCGGCAGTCTATGAAACTGTGTCGGTGAAAATTGCAGGAGGCGAGTATCTGTTTACGGTATCGGCTTCCAGACTCAAATTTGACGGATTTATGTCTGTGTATGTACAGCCGGATGAAGACAAACCGGAAAACAATACGCTGGTTCGGGAAATTGAAAAAGATTCTGCACTTACGTTTGCAGGATTTGACGGTCAGCAGCATTTTACCCAGCCGCCGGCCCATTATACAGAGGCATCACTGGTAAAGGTGATGGAAGAACTGGGCATCGGGCGTCCCAGTACGTATGCACCCACTATTACCACGCTACTGGCCAGAAGATATGTGGCCAAAGAGAATAAAAATCTTTACATTACGGAACTGGGAGAGGTGGTCAACAGTATGATGAAAGAAGCCTTTCCCAGCATTGTGGATGTGAATTTTACAGCAAATATGGAGACGTTGCTGGACAGCGTGGAAGACGGTACGGTTAAATGGAAAACTATCGTACGCAATTTCTATCCGGATCTGGCGGAAGCGGTCAAAGAAGCAGAGCAGAAACTTCCGGAATATAAAATACAGGATGAAGTAACGGATGTGATTTGTGAGGAATGCGGCAGAAATATGGTTATTAAATACGGCCCTCACGGCAGATTCCTGGCCTGTCCCGGTTTTCCGGAATGCAGGAATACGAAGCCTTATCTGGAGAAGATTGGTGTTAAATGTCCGGTCTGCGGCAAAGAAGTAGTACTTCGCAAAACAAAAAAAGGACGCAAATATTACGGATGCGAGAATAACCCGGAATGTGAGTTCATGTCCTGGCAGAAGCCCAGCGCCAAACCCTGTCCACAGTGCGGCGGTTATATGGTAGAAAAGGGAAATAAACTGGTCTGTCACAATGAACAGTGCGGTTATGTGGAAAAAAAGTAAGTTCGAAAAAAATTGAGAAAAACCGTTTGCCGGTATCGGCAAGCGGTTTTTTGGTATCACGAAAAATTGTCAGAAATCATTAAAAAAACTGAAAATATATACGAAATATTATTGATTTTGAATATGATGTATGATAAAGTAAAATCATAATATGATGCATATGCAGGAAAGGAGCAAAGATGAGTGTACAATTATTAGATAAGACACGAAAAATTAACAAGCTTCTGCACAATAATAATTCCACCAAAGTCGTTTTTAATGATATTTGCAAGGTGATGATGGAAACGCTGGATTCTAATATTCTGGTTATCAGCCGGAAGGGAAAGGTGCTGGGTGTCAGTCTTTGTCCCGGAGTGGAAGAGATTACAGAGTTGATTGATGACAGTGTGGGCGGTTATGTGGACGCTCTTTTAAACGATCGCTTTTTAAGTGTGCTTTCCACGAAAGAAAATGTAAATCTTGAGACGTTGGGATTTGAGGGAGAGCACATCAAGCAGTATCAGGCAATTATTACTCCTATCGATATTGCAGGAGAACGGTTGGGAACCGTGTTTATGTACAGAAGTAATGCGCCTTATGACATTGAAGATATTATCGTGAGTGAATATGGAACCACTGTTGTGGGTCTGGAGATGATGAGATCTGTCAATGAGGAAAATGCAGAGGAAGCCCGTAAGGTGCAGGTAGTAAAATCTGCTTTCAATACCCTGTCTTTCTCTGAGATGGAGGCCATTATCCATATTTTTGATGAGCTGGACGGCAATGAAGGAATACTGGTTGCCAGCAAGATTGCGGACAGAGTGGGAATTACCCGTTCCGTCATAGTAAATGCTCTGCGTAAGTTTGAAAGCGCCGGCGTCATTGAGTCGCGTTCCAGCGGAATGAAAGGTACGTACATTAAAGTATTGAATGATGTGATATTTGACGAGCTGGAGGAGCTGAAGGCCAATAAAAACGGGAAAGCCGGAGAAAAATCTGTATAAAAGTTTTATGTAAAACAAGGAATGCCGCTTTTATGAAAATAATTCATAAAGCGGTGTTTTTTTGCAGCAGTTCATCCTCAGGGTTATGTCACATTTTTTTAGAAAAATAAAAATATGAGAAATCAGGAGATAATTAAAGATATATTGAGAAAAACATATATATTATCGTATTTTACGTCAAAAATCGAAGTTGCTAATTTGCATCGGGTTAACTAATATATGATTTATCGAGTAGCACTCGAATCGGGTGAGTGCTAATAAATTGGAAAGTTCTAAAAGGAGGCAAAATAGAATGAAATTAGTACCATTGGGAGACAGAGTTGTATTAAAACAGTTAGTTGCGGAAGAAACAACCAAATCGGGTATCGTTCTGCCGGGACAGGCGCAGGAGAAGCCGCAGATGGCAAAGGTAATCGCAGTAGGACCCGGTACCGATGATGTGAAAATGGAAGTGGCAGAAGGCGATCAGGTTGTCTTCTCTAAATATGCCGGAACAGAAGTGAAAATTGACGGCGAAGAGCTGATCATTATCAAACAGCAGGATATTTTAGCAGTAGTAAAGTAAGATAAGCAGGAGGATCAAAATCATGGCAAAAGCAATTAAATTTGGAGCAGAAGCAAGAGCAGCTCTTGAGAGCGGCGTAAATCAGCTGGCGAATACAGTAAGAGTGACACTGGGACCGAAAGGAAGAAACGTGGTTCTGGACAAATCATATGGCAATCCGCTGATCACAAACGATGGTGTAACCATTGCAAAAGAAATTGAACTGGAAGATGGCTTTGAAAATATGGGAGCACAGTTAATCCGTGAAGTTGCTTCCAAGACCAATGATGTGGCAGGAGACGGAACCACAACGGCTACTGTTCTTGCGCAGGCAATGGTACACGAAGGAATGAAAAATCTGGCGGCAGGCGCCAATCCCATCGTTCTGAGAAAAGGAATGAAAAAAGCTACTGACAAAACAGTGGAAGTTATTGCTGAAATGAGCAAGAAAGTAGACAGTAAAGATCAGATCGAAAGAGTAGCTGCCGTATCTTCCGGCGATGAAGAAGTAGGAAAACTGGTTGCTGACGCAATGGAAAAAGTTTCCAATGACGGCGTTATCACAGTGGAAGAGTCCAAGACAATGAAGACAGAACTGGATCTGGTAGAAGGTATGCAGTTCGACAGAGGTTATCTGTCTGCATATATGGCTACAGATATGGATAAAATGGAAGCGGTTCTGGACGATCCCTATATCCTGATTACAGACAAAAAACTTTCTAATATTCAGGATCTGCTTCCGATTCTGGAACAGGTTGTAAAATCAGGAGCAAAACTTCTGATCATTGCAGAAGATGTGGAAGGTGAGGCTCTGACCACTCTGATTGTTAACAAACTGAGAGGAACCTTCTCTGTTGCAGCTGTAAAAGCTCCGGGATATGGCGACAGAAGAAAAGCAATGCTGGAAGATATCGCTATTCTGACAGGCGGACGTGTAATTTCCGATGAAGTGGGACTGGATATTAAAGAGGTTACTCTGGATGATCTGGGACGCGCAAAATCTGTTAAAGTACAGAAAGAAAATACAATTATTGTAGACGGCGCCGGTGACAAAGATGCTATCAAAGCAAGAATCGGTCAGCTGAGAAATGAAATTGAAACAACAACCTCATCCTTTGATAAAGAAAAACTTCAGGAAAGACTTGCCAAACTGGCAGGCGGCGTAGCTGTTATCCGTGTAGGCGCTGCTACGGAAACTGAGATGAAAGAAGCAAAACTGCGTATGGAAGATGCTCTGGCAGCCACAAGGGCAGCTGTAGAAGAGGGCATTATCGCAGGCGGCGGATCTGCTTACGTACACGCTGCGAAAGAAGTTGCCAAACTGGCACAGGATGTGGAAGGCGATGAGAAAACAGGCGTTAATATTATCCTGAAAGCACTGGAAGCTCCTCTGCGTACTATCGCTGAAAATGCAGGTCTGGACGGCGCAGTTATCATTAATAAAGTAAAAGAATCTGAACCGGGAATCGGCTTTGACGCTTATAAAGAAGAGTATGTGGATATGGTGAAAGCCGGAATTCTGGATCCCGCAAAGGTTACCAGAAGCGCTCTGCAGAATGCAACCAGTGTCGCTGCTACACTCCTGACAACAGAATCTGTTGTATCTATCATCAAAGAAGATACGCCTGCTATGCCGGCCGGCGGACAGGGAATGATGTAATTTCCGTAAAAGAAAAATTTAAAAATACCGCTTTGCAGAAAATCTGCCAGGCGGTATTTTTTTTTCGGAAATTATGGTATACTGGATTCATGAGTTCTACATTGACACATAAATAAATTTTTGCTACACTAGACAATCAAAGACAATAATCGAGGAAACCAAAGAAACGGAGGATGTAAGAATGGGAAGAATTATCGGGGAAGGAATTACTTTTGATGATGTGCTGCTGGTGCCGGCGTATTCGGAAGTAACTCCCAATATGGTTGATCTGTCCACCTGGCTGACCAAAAAAGTACGGCTTAATATTCCGATGATGAGTGCAGGCATGGATACGGTTACGGAACACCGGATGGCCATTGCTATGGCAAGACAGGGCGGTATCGGTATTATTCATAAGAATATGAGCATTGAGCAGCAGGCAGAAGAAGTGGACAAAGTAAAACGCTCCGAGAACGGTGTTATTACAGACCCATTCTTCCTTTCACCGGAACATACACTGGAAGATGCCAATAATCTGATGGCAAAATTCCGCATTTCCGGTGTTCCGATTACGGAAGGGAGAAAACTGGTGGGTATCATTACAAACCGGGATTTGAAATTTGAGGAAGATTTTTCGAAAAAGATCAAAGAATCTATGACTTCTGAAGGTCTGATCACAGCGCCGGAAGGAATTACTCTGGAGGAGGCAAAGAAGATTCTGGCCAAAGCCAGAAAAGAAAAACTTCCCATTGTGGATAAAGACTTTAATTTAAAAGGCCTGATTACGATTAAAGATATTGAGAAACAGATCAAATATCCTCTTTCTGCAAAGGATGATCAGGGACGTCTGCTCTGCGGAGCGGCGGTGGGAATTACGTCCAATGTTCTGGAACGTGTGGAAGCACTGGTGAAAGCACGCGTTGACGTAATTGTTATTGATTCGGCTCATGGCCATTCTGCCAACATTTTCAGAACGATTAAGGAGATCAAAGACAGTTTTCCGGACGTTCAGGTAATTGCCGGAAATGTTGCTACGGAAGAAGCCACCCGTGATCTGATCAAGGCCGGCGTTGATGCAGTAAAAGTAGGAATCGGTCCCGGATCTATCTGTACCACCCGTGTGGTTGCCGGTATCGGAGTTCCTCAGATTACTGCAATTATGGATTGCTATCGTGCGGCGTCGGAAACAGGAACTCCGATTATTGCAGACGGAGGAATCAAATATTCCGGAGATATGACGAAAGCCATTGCAGCGGGTGCTAACGTTTGCATGATGGGAAGCATTTTTGCAGGCTGCGATGAAAGCCCTGGAGATTTTGAACTGTATCAGGGCAGAAAATATAAAGTATATCGTGGAATGGGCTCTATTGCTGCCATGGAGAACGGCAGCAAAGACCGTTATTTCCAGTCTGATGCAAAGAAACTGGTACCGGAAGGAGTAGAAGGCCGTGTGGCTTACAAAGGCCATGTGGAAGATACGGTATTCCAGCTGGTAGGAGGCTTAAGAGCAGGTATGGGATACTGCGGAGCAAAAGATATCCAGACACTGATAGAAACCGGAAAATTTGTGAAAATTACAGCGGCTTCCCTGAAAGAATCCCATCCTCACGATATTCATATTACGAAAGAGGCACCAAATTACAGTGTAGATGAATAAAGACCGGAGAAAATTTCGGAGCGATGACAGAAGATGAGCACAAGAAGCAGACGGAATCCCCGGCGGCGGGGCAGAAAAAGCAGACAACAGAGAATAAAAGAAAGAAACAGGGCGGTTTTACTGCTGATTCTGGCGGGAATTGCGGTTATTATACTGGCGATTGCCGCGTATCGTCTGCTGTTTGCGCCTTTCAAAGAAGAGGCCCAAAGTGTTTCACAGATGACGGATGAGGAATGGGAAGGAGCTCCTCCTCTGGATGTACAGCTTCTTACGGTCAATGAATACTCAAGGCCAGGCCTTCCTCTGGAAAAGATAGACGGGATTGTTATTCACTATACGGCCAATCCGGGTACCTCTGCCCAGGAAAACAGGAATTATTTTGAAGGCCTGAAGGATGAACACACAACAAAAGCCAGCAGTCATTTTATTATCGGCATGGAGGGGGAAATTGTCCAGTGCATACCGAGTACGGAGATTGCCTATGCTTCCAATGACAGAAACGGCGATACGCTGTCCATTGAGTGCTGTCATCCTGACGAGTCCGGAAAATTTACGGATGCTACCTATCAGTCTCTGGTGGATCTGACGGCCTGGCTGTGCGGCAGATTCCAGATTCCGGTGGAAAATGTAATCCGTCATTACGATGTGACAGGAAAAGACTGTCCCAAATATTTTGTTGAACATGAGGATGCATGGCAGCAGTTTAAAGAGGATGTCAGTTCTGCTGTCGATGCAGGAAATGGGGAATAAGTGTGAATCTGTTTAAACATGAAATAAATGTGGCTTCCCCTCAGACCATGGTGAAGATCACAGGATATGTAAAGGAAGATTTGAAGAAAAGCGGGATTCAGTCCGGAATTGCGGTGGTATTCTGCCCCCATACAACGGCTGGGATTACGATCAATGAAAATGCAGATCCGGATGTACAGAGGGATCTGATTTACGGCTATGAGAAAGTGTTTCCTACGAATGACGGAAATTACCGTCATTTTGAGGGAAATAGTCATGCCCATATGAAAGCGTCTGCGATGGGGGCATCGGCTGTGGTCATAGTTGAGGGCGGAAAACTGATTCTGGGAACATGGCAGGATATTTATTTCTGTGAATACGATGGTCCCCGGTATCGAAAATTTTACGTAAAGTTTATAGAAGGATAAATGGTTAGGGAAAGGATGAAAACAATGCAGATGATTTCACTGGAGCAAACGCTGAAAGAAAACGCCTATCCGGGCAGAGGAATTGTGATTGGACGTTCCAGGGACGGCTCAAAGGCTGTGGCTGCCTATTTTATTATGGGGAGAAGCACAAACAGCAGGAATCGGATTTTTGTGGAAGAAGGGGATGGACTCCGCACACAGGCCTTTGATCCGTCCAAGATGGAAGATCCCAGTCTGATTATCTACGCACCCGTTCGTGTGCTGGATGATAAGACGATTGTAACCAACGGAGATCAGACAGATACGATTTACGATGGAATGAAAGCAGGTCTGACTTTTGAACAGTCCTTAAGGAGCCGGGAGTTTGAGCCGGATGCGCCCAATTATACACCGCGAATTTCCGGTGTCATGTATGTAAAAGAGGGCGGCTATCATTATGAAATGTCTATTCTGAAAAGTAATAACGGAAGTCCGGACAGCTGCAGTCGTTTTACTTTCTCCTATGCTAATCCGGCGGCAGGTGAGGGTCATTTCATTCATACGTATCAGTGCGATGGAAATCCGCTGCCCAGTTTCGAAGGAGAGCCCAAACTGGTGGAAATTCCTGATGATCTGGAAGCGTTTGCCAATATGCTGTGGAACAGCCTGAATGAAGACAATAAGGTTTCTCTTTTTGTACGGTATATTGATATTGCTTCAGGAACCTGTCAGACAAAAATCATGAATAAAAATCAATAAGGAGGCACAGGATAGATGAAAGAACTGGAATTAAAATATGGCTGCAACCCCAATCAGAAACCCTCTAAAATATATATGGCAGACGGTTCGGAGCTTCCTATTCAGGTTTTGAACGGAAAACCGGGCTATATTAATTTTCTGGATGCTTTTAACGGATGGCAGCTGGTGAAGGAACTGAAAGAAGCTACCGGACTTCCGGCAGCGACATCTTTTAAACACGTGTCACCGGCAGGTGCAGCAGTAGGACTTCCCCTTACGGATACTCTGGCAGCTATTTATTGGGTGGAGAATAAAGATGAACTGACACCTCTGGCATGTGCCTACGCGAGAGCAAGGGGCGCCGACAGAATGTCTTCTTTTGGAGACTTTATTGCATTGTCTGACGTATGCGACAAGGAGACGGCCGGTCTGATCCGTCATGAAGTATCCGACGGAATCATTGCGCCGGGCTATACGGAGGAAGCTCTGGCTATTCTGAAAGAAAAGAAAAAGGGAAATTATAATATCATTCAGATCGATACGGACTATCGTCCGGCGCCGCTGGAACATAAGGAAGTTTATGGAATCACCTTTGAACAGGGACGGCAGGAACTGCCCATTGATGATCAGCTGCTGTCCAATATTGTAACAGAAAACAAAGCGGTTTCTCCGGAGGCTCTGCGTGATATGAAGATTGCGCTGATTACTCTGAAATATACCCAGTCCAATTCTGTCTGCTTCGTAAAAGACGGACAGGCTATCGGAATTGGAGCAGGACAGCAGTCAAGGGTGCACTGTACCCGCTTGGCCGGCCAAAAGGCTGACAACTGGCTGCTTCGCCAGAGTCCCAAAGTTCTGAACCTGCAGTTTGTGGATTCTATCAGCCGACCGGAAAGAGACAATGCCATCGATGTATATATCGGAGATGAGTATATGGATGTGCTGGCTGACGGTGCTTGGGAAAAGATATTCAAAGTGAAACCGGAAGTTTTCACCAGAGAAGAAAAGCGGGCATGGCTGGATCAGATGAGTGATGTAACCCTCGGTTCCGATGCATTCTTCCCCTTCTCTGATAATATTGAAAGAGCGAAAAAAAGCGGTGTAAAATATATTGCGCAGCCGGGAGGATCTGTTCGTGACGAACTGGTAATTGAATGCTGTAATAAATACGATATGGTGATGGCGTTTACAGGAATCCGCCTGTTTCATCACTGATAAAAAAGGGGGAGCTGTCGGCGGCAGCTTCTCCTTTTTGCACAGTCAGCCGAAGGACAGCCGATGTGCCCCATGAGCGGGATATTCGACGGACAGCAAACGGGCTATCCGAATAACTTTATGACAAGCTAAAATGGATGGAGGAAGAACAGTGGAACAGACAGGAAGACTGCCGGAGAGAAAAGATGTGCCGGCAAAAGACAAATGGCGGATCGAGGATTTGTATGCTGATGATAAGACCTGGGAGGAAGATTATAAAAATCTAGAAAAAATGGCGGAAGAATTTAAGGATTTCCAGGGCAGAATGGGGGAGAACGGAAGAGTTCTCTATGAAGCTCTGACCTTCCAGGATGACATTTCCAGACTGCTGGAACGGGTATATGTTTATGCCAGCCAGAAAAATCACGAAGATATGGGGAATGCGACCTATCAGCAGTTGTTTATGAAAGCCCAATCTCTGATGACCAGAATTCAGGATGCTTGCGCTTTTATGGAACCGGAAATTCTGAAAATTTCCAATGAAGCGCTGGAAAGCTTCATGCAGGAGGAACCGGCTCTGTTCCTTTACCGCAGATATCTGGATGAAAAAAGAAGAATGCGGAAGCATATTCTGTCGGAAGAGATGGAGGGTGTGCTGGCCCGGGCTTCCCGGATGGGAAATGCGCCCCAGAATATTTTCCAGATGTTTAACAATGCAGATCTGGATTTCGGAATGATCACGGGAGAAAACGGGGAAAGAGTTCAGCTGACTCATGGACGGTATATTCAGTTCCTGGAAAGCCGGGACAGAAGGGTCCGCAAAGAAGCGTTCGAGACTTTATATAAAGGGTATGAACAGTTTAAAAACACACTGGCGGCGGTTTTTGACGCAAATGTTTCTCAGGAGCTGTTCTTTTCCAGGATGAGAAAATATGATTCCTCACTGGAAGCGGCTCTGGACGGAGGCAATATTCCGGTTTCCGTCTATAATGGATTGATTCAGGAGGTTCATCACAATCTCTGGCGGATGCATGATTACGTTACGCTGAGAAAACAGCTGCTGGGAGTGGAGGAGCTGCACATGTACGATGTCTATGTTCCGCTGGCGGAACAAAGCGAAGTTCATTATACCTTTGATCAGGCTAAAGAAATAGTAAAGGCCGGTCTGGAGCCCCTGGGGGAGGATTATCTTGCAATCCTTCAGGAAGGTTTTGACAATGGATGGATTGATGTGTATGAAAATCAGGGCAAGCGAAGCGGCGCCTATTCCTGGGGAGCTTATGGTACCCATCCCTATGTGCTGATGAATTATAATGGAAGTCTGAATCACGTGTTTACCCTGGCCCATGAAATGGGGCATGCCATCCACAGTTACTATTCAGATAAGACCCAGCCTTATCCATATGCAGGATATCGCATTTTTGTGGCTGAAGTGGCTTCCACCTGTAATGAAGCGCTTTTAATCCATTATCTGCTGGAGAATGCCAGAGACAGGGAAGAGAAGAAATATCTGGTTAACTATTTCCTGGATCAGTTCAGAGCTACGTTGTACCGTCAGACCATGTTTGCAGAGTTTGAAAAAAAAGTTCATGAAATGGGGCAGGCGGGGGAAAGTCTGACAGCGGAAACGCTGTGCAGGGTTTATTATGAGTTGAATCAGGAGTATTTTGGCAGTGATATGACAGTGGATGAGCAGATTGCAATGGAATGGGCCAGAATTCCTCATTTTTATACAGCTTTTTACGTTTATCAGTATGCTACAGGATTTTCGGCAGCCATTGCCATCAGCAGCAAAATATTAAGAGGAGAGCCGGGAATTGTGGAGAAGTATAAAAAGTTTCTCTCAGGCGGAAGTTCACAGGATCCCATCGATCTTTTAAAAATCTGCGGGATAGATATGACTTCGCCAGAGCCGGTGAAAGAGGCTCTGGCGGTCTTTGGAGAATATCTGGAGATGTTAAAGCAGCTGTAAAGTGCTATTCTTTCTCATCCAGATTGAGTTTTGCAAAAGCGGCGGCAAAGGCCTGATTAATAGGTGCTGCCGCTTCTTTTTTCTGCTCTTTTAAGTAGCGCTGTACGTCCTGCTTCCGGACTCCTGCGCCTTCTTTTTCTCTGCGTGCTTTAAATGCGGAAAGTTTTTCCTTGTATCCGCAGCTGCAGATGAAGGTTTCTTCTTTTCCCTTCATATACAGTTCCATTTTTTTGTGGCATTTGGGACAGCGGGCGTTAGAAGTACGTGAGATAGTTTCACGATGACCGCATTCCCGATCCTGACACACCAGCATTTTGCTGTTTTTTCCGTTTACAGCCAGCATCCGTTTGCCGCATTTGGGACAACGTGTATTTGTCAGATTATCATGACGGAATGTGCCTTTTCCCTGCTTGATTTCATCTGTGATATCCCGGGTATAAGCTTTGATTTCTTTGAGGAAGGTTTCCTTTTTCAAAGTGCCGGAAGCGATGCGGGACAGCTTCATTTCCCAGTCGGCAGTTAGCTCCGGCTTCTTCAGATCCTCCGGCACCAGTGCAAGAAGCTGGCGGGCCTTTGATGTGATAAAGATATCCTTGCCCTTCTTTTCCATAAGAAAACTTCCGAATAATTTATCGATAATATCAGCCCTGGTGGCTACTGTCCCCAGACCTCCCGTTTCACCAAGCGTTCTGGCGGCTGCCTCATCCCTGGTTTCCATGTACCGGACGGGATTTTCCATAGCAGACAGAAGTGTGGCTTCATTGAAGGGAGCCGGCGGCTTTGTCTTTCCTGTAGTAATATCCCTGCGGGTAACGGTGAGGAACATTCCCTGCTTCAGATCAGGAAGGGACTGTTCCCTGATATTGTTATCGGTATCCTCTTCTTCTGCGTACTCTTCTTTCTGGTCATAGACTTCTTTCCAGCCCAGGCAGCGTATAACTTTTCCGCGGGCGAGGAAAGTTTCTCCGGCAGCAGTGGCAGTAACGGAGGTCTGTACATATTCGAAAGGCGGATAGAGCACAGCCAGAAAACGCCGGACAACCAGATCATAAATCTTTTTCTCCTCATTGGTCATATGATCCATCTGGACAAACTGTTCAGTGGGAATAATAGCGTGATGGTCAGAGACCTTTTTGTCATTGACAAAAGTACCGTTTGTTTTTAACGGTTTCATAATCAGAGGACCAGCCAGCTTTTTATAAGGCCCCACAGCGCAGGCTTTCAGCCGGTCCTTCAGGGTATCCACCACATCCGTGCCGATGTATCGGGAATCCGTTCGGGGATAGGTCAGTACTTTGTGATGTTCATAGAGACGCTGCATGATGTTTAAGGTTTCTTTGGCGGAAAAACCGAATCTTTTATTTGCATCCCGCTGAAGTTCCGTCAGGTCATACAGACCCGGCGCAGTTTTTTTCCTGCTGCTTTTTTCCACAGCGGTAACCGATAATTTTCCGCTATTCAGGGATGCGGCGATTCTTTCCATTTTTTCCCGGCGGAAAGTTCTGGTACTTTTCGTTCGGGAATCCTGCCACGTAAAACGGATACCCTCTGCGGTAAGATTCAGTCCGTAATATTCCTGCGGTTTGAACTGACGGATCTCCTCTTCTCTTCGTGCGATGATGGCCAGAGTAGGGGTCTGAACACGTCCGCAGGAAAGCTGGGCGTTATATTTGCAGGTCAGCGCCCGTGTTGCGTTGATTCCCACCAGCCAGTCAGCCTGGGCACGGGCAGATGCTGCGTCATAAAGATTCTGATATTTCCGCCCGTCTTTCAGATGGGAAAATCCATCCCGGATGGCTTTATCCGTGACGGATGAAATCCAGAGTCTCTTAATCGGCTTTCTGGCCCCGGCCTTTTCCAGAATCCAGCGGGCTACCAGTTCTCCTTCCCGTCCCGCATCAGTGGCAATGACAATTTCTCCCACATCATCGCGGAAGATAAGCTTTTTTACCGTCTGAAACTGACGGGCTGTCTGGCGGATTACCACCAGCTTCATGTGATCCGGCATCATGGGGAGGACATCCAGTTTCCATTCCTTATAAGATTTGTCGTAATCCTCCGGGTCAGCTAAAGTGACCAGGTGACCAAGAGCCCAGGTAACAATATAGCGGCTGCCTTCCAGACTGCCTTCGGGGCCTTTGCTGCAGCCCAGGACCCGGGCGATATCTCTTCCCACAGAGGGTTTTTCTGCAATAACAAGTGATTTCATAACAAATGTTTACTCCTGATTATTATTTTTCTGGTATCAGAATACCATATTGCGATGAAAATGACAAACGGCTCCGGAATCAGTATCCGAAGCCGTTACCTTTTTAATTGTTATTTTGTGCTTTTCTGCCCTCTGTTACGTGACGCTTAATCGCTTCAAAACTCTCCGCGCTGATTACGTGTTCAATACGGCAGGCATCGTTGAGAGCAACTTTTTCGTCAACGCCCAGTTGGGTCAGCCATTCAGAAAGAAGAACATGACGTTCATAAATTGTAAGAGCAATTTTTTTACCTGCATCTGTCAGAGTGATAAAGCCGTCTTTGTCCATGACGATAAAGCCGTTTTCACGGAGATTCTTCATGGCCACACTGATGCTGGGTTTGGAAAAATGGAGTTCGTTCACGATATCGATGGAACGGACTTCCGGTTTTCTTTTGCTCAGAATGTAAATGGTTTCCAGATAGTTTTCTGCAGATTCGTGTATTTTCAATGGTCATCTCTCCTTAATTGCAAATAGGGTGTGTTCTGCCATGCATACAGCATATCATATTGGGGAAAAAATAGCAAAGAAAAGATGAAAGGAGATAGCGTCAAGATACTTTAAGTTGAAAAAATATAGAAGTATCCCTTTGCGTTTCATCATTTATATATTTCCTAGGTGTGCATTAAACCAGATTACCTTCTTAGCTGTATATCCAGGGATTGAAGC
>JBMNRA010000055.1:0-18485 GCA_050944415.1 Ruminococcus sp. | reverse complement strand
AAGGTAATCTGGTTTAATGCACACCTAGGAAATATATAAATGATGAAACGCAAAGGGATACTTCTATATTTTTTCAACTTAAAGTATCTTGACGCTATCAAACAACATAGATACATGGCTATATTCTGGATTTCGTGATACAATAAATAACATCTTATGATTTGTTTTTTCAGTAAAAGGAGAATAATATGAGAATTTTAGTGACGGGCGGAGCAGGATACATTGGAAGCCATACCTGCGTGGAACTATTGAACAACGGTTATGATGTGGTGATATTAGATAATTTATACAATTCCAGTGAAACAGCAGTGGAACGGATTGGGAAAATCACGGGGAAAGAGCCTGTATTTTACCGGGGGGATCTGCTGGACCGGGAATTCGTGGAGACGGTTTTTGAAAAGGAATCCATTGACGCGGTTATCCATTTCGCCGGGCTGAAAGCGGTGGGGGAATCAGTGGCAAAACCGCTGGAGTATTATCATAACAATATTACCGGAACTTTAATCCTCTGCGATGTTATGCGGAATCACGGCTGCAAAAACATAGTGTTCAGTTCCTCTGCAACGGTATACGGGGATCCGGCTTTTGTTCCCATTACGGAAGAGTGTCCGAAGGGGAAAATAACCAATCCCTACGGTCAGACAAAGAGTATGCTGGAACAGATTCTTACAGATCTGCACACCGGCGATTCCCAGTGGAATGTGATGCTGCTCCGTTACTTTAATCCCATTGGGGCACATCCTTCAGGTCTGATTGGGGAGGATCCCAAGGGTATTCCTAATAATCTGGTTCCCTATATTGCCCAGGTGGCAGTGGGAAAACTGAAATGTCTGGGGGTATTTGGAAATGATTATGATACCCCGGACGGAACGGGTGTCAGGGACTATATTCATGTGGTGGATCTGGCCTGCGGTCACGTAAAAGCGCTGGAAAAGCTGGAGAAAGCCCGGGGCGTATTTATCTACAATCTGGGTACCGGAAAAGGATACAGTGTACTGGATGTGGTAAAGGCATATGAAAAAGCTTGCGGGAAAGAAATCCCCTATGAAATCAAAGACAGACGGCCGGGAGATATTGCCGCCTGTTATGCGGATCCCTCTAAAGCAGAGAAAGAGCTGGGTTGGAAAGCCAGGTATGGAATTGAAGAGATGTGCGCAGATTCCTGGCGCTGGCAGTCCATGAATCCGGACGGCTACCGTACAGAAAATCAGAAGGCTTAAATTACAACGATTTCTGTTGAATACTGACGAATAATCCGATATAATAAAACTGTTGATAAAAATTATCAATATAATCGGAAAATATGGGAGGTATTCGATGAAGAAATTAGTAGCAGTGAATAAAGACGCGTGTATGGCCTGCCTGGCATGTGCCAATGCCTGTTCAGAGGCGTTTTACAAAAGAACGGATGTAACTGTTGCATGTATTCAGATTGGAGCCAAAAAAGATGGCTCTCCGAAGGTGCTTGCCTGTCCTCAGTGCGGAAAATGTGCGGAGGTTTGTGAGGCCGGCGCCATTACTCAGAATGCCAAAGGGGTGTACATGGTAAACAAGAAAAAATGTACCGGCTGCGGAAAATGCGTGGAGGCCTGCCCGTTTGGTTTGATGGTGAAAGCGGAGGACAGCGAGACAGCCAGCAAATGTATTGCCTGCGGTATCTGTGTAAAAGCCTGTCCGATGGATGTGCTGACAATTAAAGAAGATTAAAAGAAGGAGATCCGGTTTCCCTGAGAGAGACCGGATCTTCTTATTATATAAAAGACTGTTCGTTTTCGTATTTCGGTTCGGTGGTACACTGAATACCCAGCCGGTTAAAGGTTTTCATATCAGCCTCCGAAAGAATAACGGAACTGTGAGCCTGGCAGCCCGACAGACGAGGAAGCTGTTCCAGAACCTTGCGGGCAGTGTCGTCGGAAGCCGCGGTAGCCGAAAGGGCGATCAGTACCTCATCCATGTGAAGTCTGGGATTTCTGCTGCCCAGATACTGGGTTTTCAGAAGGCAGATCGGTGTGATGGACTCCGGTGATATCACGTGGCGTTCATGGGGAATTCCGGCCAGTACTTTTAATGCATTTAAAAGCATGGCGGCACAGGCTCCCAGAAGTTCCGATGTTTTTCCGGTGACAATGGAGCTGTCAGGAAGCTCTATGGCGGCAGCCGGAGCATCCGTCTCTTCAGCACGTTTCAGTGCGGGGGCTATAACACGGCGGTTTTCAGAGGAAATATGAGCCTGCCGCATGATCAGCTCCAGCTTATAAGTTTCTTCCTCTTTGTCAGCGCCGGATGCCAGGTCAGCCAGTGCATGGTAATAACGCCGGATAATTTCCTGGCAGGAAGCTTCGCAGCAGACTGCATCATCATAAATGCAGTAGCCGGCCATGTTGACGCCCATGTCCGTAGGAGATTTATAAGGGCTGGTACCAAAGATCTGTTCAAATATGGCATTCAGCACGGGGAAAATCTCCACATCCCGGTTGTAGTTGACGGTGGTGACATTATAAGCTTCCAGATGGAAGGGATCGATCATATTGACATCGTTCAGATCGGCCGTAGCAGCCTCATAAGCCAGATTTACCGGATGTTTCAGCGGAATGTTCCAGATAGGAAATGTCTCAAATTTTGCGTAACCGGCCCGTATTCCACGTTTATGTTCATGGTAAAGCTGGGAAAGACAGGTAGCCATTTTACCGCTGCCGGGTCCAGGTGCAGTTACTACAACCAGCGGCCGGGAGGTTTTAATGTAGTCGTTTTTTCCAAAGCCCTGTTCGCTGACAATCAGTGAGACGTTGGAAGGATAGCCATCGATGGTATAATGAATATAGACACTGATTCCCATCTTTTCCAGCCGCGATTTGAAATGAAGCGCGCTGTCCTGTCCGGAATACTGTGTGATTACCACGCTGCCGACAAAAAGACCTTTGCTTCTGAAGGCCTCGATAAGGCGGAGCACATCCGTATCGTAAGTGATCCCCAAGTCTCCGCGGATCTTATTCTTTTCAATATCCCGGGCGCTGATGGCTATGACGATCTCTGCGTGATCGGAAAGCTGCAGCAGCATTCTCAGTTTGCTGTCCGGTTCGAAGCCGGGCAGAACTCTGGAAGCATGATAGTCATCAAAAAGTTTTCCGCCGAATTCCAGATAAAGTTTTCCATCAAACTGAGCGATACGCTCCCGGATACGGCGGGACTGAAGTTCCAGATATTTTTCGTTGTCAAATCCTTTTTTCTTTTCCATATATTTATCATCCTATCCTGTTTGGTATGTTTTGCGTACGAAAACAGTATACTACAGGATATAACCATAGTGCTAGACAGAAAAGGAATTTTTTTAGGAAAAGTTTAGAAATGTGTCGGTAATTTCACAATATCCGTATTGATTTATCGAACTCGTGTCTTTATAATGAAAAGGGTATCCGGAAGCCTGAGATTCCGGGGTTACAAGGAGGATAAATATGGATCAAAACCAGAAAAATTCAAAGCCGGACGGGCCTGGAGGAAACGGACCGAAAAACAGGCAGTCCCTGCTTATTCTTTTAATCTGCACCCTTGTCACACTGTTGTTCTGGAACATTTTCAGCGTATATTTAGGCGGTTCGACAAGTCAGCAGATTACTTATGATCAGTTTATTGAGATGGTGGAAAATGACGAAGTCAAGGAAGTTGTCATGGAGTCCGATCATCTGACCATCACGCCGAAAGAGCAGAAAATCAAAGGCATTGAGTTTCAATATACTACTATTGCCATGGAGGACAGTACCGCTCTGACGGAAAGACTGGAGGGAACGGGAATTGTCTTTGAGCAGCAGGAGCCCAATATGGCCGCGTCCATTCTGTCTGCGCTTTTAAGTATTGTACTTCCCATTGTGATTATGTTTGTGGGACTGTCCTTTTTGATGCGCCATATGAATAAGAGCGGAGGCGTCATGGGTATTGGAAAAAGCAAAGCCAAGGCCTATGTTCAAAAGGAAACGGGAGTCACCTTCAAGGATGTGGCGGGACAGGATGAAGCCAAGGAGTCTCTGCAGGAAGTGGTGGATTTTCTTCATAATCCGGCCAAATACACGGAGATCGGCGCCAAGCTTCCCAAAGGAGCACTTCTGGTTGGCCCGCCTGGTACCGGCAAGACGCTTCTTGCCAAAGCAGTGGCCGGTGAAGCTCATGTGCCCTTTTTCTCACTGTCAGGATCTGATTTTGTGGAGATGTTCGTGGGCGTCGGTGCGTCCCGTGTCAGGGATCTTTTCGAGGAGGCCAAGAAAAACGCTCCCTGTATTATCTTTATTGACGAGATTGATGCCATTGGAAAGAGCCGTGACAGCCGGTACGGAGGGGGCAATGACGAACGGGAGCAGACTCTGAATCAGCTGTTGGCTGAAATGGATGGTTTTGATACGTCCAAAGGACTTCTGATTCTGGCGGCTACCAACCGTCCGGAAGTTTTGGATCCGGCGCTGCTTCGTCCCGGGCGATTTGACCGGCGTGTTATCGTAGACAGACCTGATCTGAAGGGAAGAGTCAACATTCTGAAAGTACATGCAAAAAATGTGGCCATGGATGAGACTGTGGATCTGGATGCCATTGCTCTGGCAACATCCGGAGCTGTAGGGTCGGATCTGGCAAATATGATCAATGAAGCAGCTATTCTGGCGGTGAAAAATAAAAGGAAAGCCGTGTCCCAGAAAGATCTGTATGAAGCTGTTGAAGTAGTTTTGGTGGGAAAAGAGAAAAAGGATCGGATCCTCAGCCAGGAAGAACGAAAAATTGTTTCTTACCACGAAGTAGGTCATGCGCTTTTAAGTGCGCTGCAGAAAGATGCGGAGCCGGTACAGAAAATTACAATTGTTCCCCGTACCATGGGAGCTCTGGGATATGTCATGCAGGTTCCGGAAGAAGAGAAGTATCTGAATACAAAAAGTGAACTGGAAGCTATGCTGGTGGGACTTCTGGCGGGACGTGCCGCCGAGGAGATCGTCTTCGGCAACGTAACGACAGGGGCGGCCAACGATATTGAGAAAGCCACTCAGGTAGCCAGAGCCATGATTACGCAGTACGGTATGTCTGAAAAATTCGGTCTGATGGGTTTGGCCAGTGCCGAGAATCAGTATCTGGACGGACGGACAGTTCTGAATTGCGGGGATGATACAGCCACAGAGATTGATCATGAAGTGATGAAGCTGCTCCATGATTCCTATGAGAAGGCGAAGAAGGCGCTGACGGAAAATCGTGAAGCGTTGGATAAAATTGCAGAATTCTTGATTGAAAGAGAAACCATAACAGGAAAAGAATTTATGAAAATATTCCATGAAGTGAAAGGAATACCGGAAGAAGAATCCGGAACAGTAAGTGATGTTTAATCTGGAAGAAGAATTAAAAAAACTCCCGGCTAAGCCGGGAGTCTATATTATGCATGGACCCAAAGATGAAATTATATATGTGGGGAAAGCAGTCAGCTTAAAGAACCGGGTGAGACAGTATTTTCAAAGCAGCCGCAATAAAGGAGTTAAGATTGAGCGGATGGTGACGAAAATCACCCGGTTCGAATATATTGTGACGGACTCTGAGCTGGAAGCACTGGTGTTGGAGTGCAACCTGATCAAGGAACACAGGCCAAAATATAATACCATGCTGAAAGATGACAAGAGCTATCCGTTTATTAAAGTGACCGTAGGGGAAGACTATCCCCGGGTGCTGTTTGCCAGGAGGATGCAGAAGGATAAAAGCAGGTATTACGGTCCCTATCCAAGTGCGGGAGCAGTGAAAGATGCCATAGAGCTGATCAGGAAACTGTACCGGATCCGGACTTGCAGCCGGAATCTGCCCAGGGATCAGGGAAAAGACAGACCCTGTCTGTACTATCATATCGGTCAGTGTCCGGCGCCCTGCCAGGGGTATATTTCCAGGGAGGATTATCGGAGGCATATTGATGATGCCATCGGTTTTCTGAATGGAAACTATAAAGATATTCTGAAAGATCTGGAGAAAAAGATGCAGCAGGCATCAGAAGAGCTGCGTTTTGAAGAGGCTGCGGAGTGCCGAGATCTGATGAACAGTGTGCGCCGCATCGGAGAACGGCAGAAAATTACGGGCAGTGACGGAGAAGACAAAGATATCATCGCACTGGCCGTTGATGAAAATGACGCGGTTGCCCAGGTATTTTTTGTGCGGGAGGGCAAGCTGATCGGAAGAGATCATTTTTATCTGAGAGTGGCCAGGGAGGACAGGAAAGATCAGATACTCTCCAGTTTTCTGAAGCAGTTTTATTCCGGAACTCCCTTTATTCCCCGGGAGCTGATGATACAATACGAAATTGAAGAGAAAGAACTGCTGGAAGAGTGGCTGACCAAGATACGGGGTCAGCGGGTGCATATCCGGGTGCCGAGGAAAGGAACGAAAGAGAAGCTGGTGGAACTGGCCTGGCAGAATGCGAAAATGGTGTTGGATCAGGACCGGGAAAGACTGAAAAGGGAGGAAGGAAGAACTATCGGCGCTTTGAAAGAGATTGCCGGCTGGCTTGATCTTCCCGGGCTGAACAGAATTGAAGCTTACGATATTTCCAATACCAGCGGTTTTGAATCTGTTGGTTCTATGATTGTCTATGAAAAGGGGAAACCGAAACGAAGCGATTACCGGAAATTTAAGATAAAATCTGTTATGGGGCCCAATGATTACGCCAGCATGGAAGAAGTGCTGACCAGAAGATTTACCAGAGGTTTGGAAGAAAAAGAAGCGGAAAAAGAGCTGGGCAGTTTTGTGCGCTTCCCAGATCTGATTATGATGGATGGAGGACGCGGTCAGGTGAATGTCGCCTGTGAAGTGTTGAAAAAGCTGGGATTATCCATACCAGTCTGCGGTATGGTGAAAGATGACCGTCACCGAACCAGAGGACTTTATTATCGCAACGAGGAAATTCCCATTGATCACAGTTCTCAGGGATTTCAGCTGATTACCAGGATACAGGATGAAGCCCATCGTTTCGCCATTGAATATCACCGGCTGCTGAGAAGCAAAGGGCAGGTGCATTCCCTGCTGGATGATATTGACGGTATCGGCCCTGCCCGGAGAAAGGCTCTGATGAAGTATTTCCAGTCCATTGAGAGGATCAGAGACGCTTCACCGGAGGAGCTTGCCGGCGTACCGTCCATGAATGCAGGAAGCGCAGCCAGTGTCTATAAATTTTTTCACGGGGAAGAGAAGAAGGAATGTTGAAGGGCAGTGAAGTCCTGTGTTATACTAAAAAAAGATACTTTGAGAACGCTTAAAAAGGAGAATCCCAATGAAAGCAGTTAAATTAAGTAAAATAATTGAAACTCTGAATCTGAAAAATATGACGCCGGAAATTGACATAGATGAGATCGAGATTACGATGCCGGATATCAACCGGCCGGCCCTGCAGCTGGCCGGCTATCTGGAACATTTTGCGACAGAACGTGTACAGATTATCGGCTATGTGGAATATACGTACCTGATGCGGCTGAGCCGGGAAGAAAAAATAAAATCTTATGAGGGATTTATTTCCAAGGGAATTCCCTGTGTTGTATTTACAACGAAGACAACGCCGGATGAAGATATGCTGGCGCTGGCGGAAAAGTACCGGGTTCCGACGCTTGTGTCGGAGAGGACTACCTCCAACTTTATGGCGGAGATTATCCGGTGGCTGAATGTACAGCTGGCGCCCTGCATTTCCATTCACGGTGTTCTGGTGGATGTATACGGTGAAGGGGTTCTGATTATGGGTGAAAGCGGAATCGGAAAAAGTGAAGCTGCGTTGGAGCTGGTAAAAAGAGGCCATCGTCTCGTAAGCGATGATGTCGTTGAAATCCGCAAGGTGAGTGATGAAACACTGGTAGGATCCGCTCCGGATATCACCCGCCATTTTATCGAACTCCGGGGAATTGGAATCATTGACGTTAAAACTCTGTTTGGTGTGGGAAGTGTTAAGAATACACAGTCTATCGATCTGGTGATTCAAATGGAAGAGTGGGACCGCGATAAAGAGTATGACCGTTTGGGACTGGAACAGAAATATACGGAGTTTCTCGGAAACCGTGTGGCCAGACATGAGATACCGATACGTCCGGGAAGAAACCTGGCCCTTATCGTTGAAGCGGCTGCCATGAATCACCGCCAGAAGAAAATGGGATACAATGCCGCGCAGGAACTTTATAATCGTGTGCAGGCCAATATGATGAAGAAAAGAGGAGAATAATTTTCATGAAGCGGTACTGTTTTGGTATTGATGTGGGCGGAACCACCATCAAACTGGGATGTTTTCTGACGGAGGGAACGCTCCTGGAAAAATGGGAAATTCCCACCCGGCTGGAAGAGAATGGAAAATATATTATTCCTGACGCAGCGAAAGAAGTAGAGAAAAAGATGGAAGCTCTGGGCATCAGCCGTCAGGATGTGCAGGGTATAGGCATCGGTGTTCCTGGTCCTGTCAACGATGAGGGCGAGGTTTCCCGGGCAGTTAATCTGCACTGGGGATATAAACATCTGGTGCGCGAGTTGGAAGAACTTTTACATTTGCCGGTTAAAGCGGGAAACGATGCCAATGTGGCGGCTCTTGGTGAAATGTGGCAGGGAGCGGCAAAGGGCTGTCGAAACCTGATTATGGTTACCCTTGGGACCGGCGTGGGCGGCGGTATAATTGTAAATGGCAGGATTATTGCAGGAGCCCACGGTGCGGCCGGAGAGATCGGTCATGCCTGCGTGGAGCCAAAGGAAACGGAACGCTGCAACTGCGGAAATTATGGCTGCCTGGAACAGATGGCTGCTGCGACGGGGGTAGTCAGACTGGCCAGAAAAGAACTGGAATCTTCCGATGAGGACTCCCTCCTTCGGAGAGAAAAAATTACGGCAAAGGACGTTTTCGATGCCTATAAGCAGGAAGACCTTCTGGCTTCCCGTGTGGTGAGAAAGTTTGGAGAATATCTGGGGAATGCATTGGCTATTTTTTCCTGTGTAGTGGATCCGGAACGGATTGTCATTGGCGGAGGTGTCTCCAAGGCAGGGGAAGTGCTGGTCTCTGTGATAGAACCGTATTTCCGAAGAGATGCGTTTCCCGCCTGCAAGAATATTCCCATTGTGCTGGCCACTCTTGGCAATGACGCGGGAATTTACGGAACGGCAAAACTGGTACTGGATTAA
Source organism: Ruminococcus sp. (assembly GCA_050944415.1). Classification (GTDB taxonomy): domain Bacteria; phylum Bacillota; class Clostridia; order Lachnospirales; family Lachnospiraceae; genus Ruminococcus_G. The sequence goes on along the minus strand of JBMNRA010000055.1, from coordinate 9,341 downwards.
AGGTATGAGGTCAAAAAAGATAACGGGATCTCCTTTGCGGAGATTCCGTTATCTTTTTTTTCGTAATACGCCTGACAGGCGGCTGTCCTGTCTGACTTACCAGTTGCCAGACCCATCATCATAATCATCATAGCCGTCATAGCTGTCGTAGCCGTTTTCATTCTCTTCATCCTCTTCCCGGGATGAAACGAAGTTTTCCGATCCCGGACCGGAGGGCGCGGAAGAATTTTCTGAATCGTCATAATCCGAATATCCTCTGTGAGAGGTACATCGTTCCGTTGGAAGTGTGGCTTTTTCAAAATATTCGGTAACGGTGGGACAACCTGATGAGGCCAGTTTGCCGGAGATTTCACAGACAGTGGCTTCCGTTACACTGTCCGGCATTTGAAAATCCACATCCGGAAGATTTTCATGAATACGGTTCATGATCTTTCTCCATAAGATCTGGTGATAACTGCGCCCGATTCCTTCCGGGGACAGATTTTCATTGTTATCATAGCCGGCCCATACCGCGCATGTGTAATATGGGGTATAGCCTGCGAACCAGACGTCATTGTAAGCGGAAGTAGTACCGGTCTTTCCGGCCACTGTCATGTCATCCAGCTGCAGATTGGTTCCCGTACCTTCGCTGACAACATCTTCCATGGCGCTGGTAAGAAGATAAGCCGTACTTTCTTTCGTAACGGTAGTAGTCTGAGGTGTGTTTTCCAGAACGACATTACCTTCCGCGTCCAGTATTCTGGTATAAAACATGGGTTTGATATAAGTGCCTCCGTTGGCAAGAGCAGCATAGGCTGCCGTCAGTTCCAGATTGGAAACACCATAGGTAATTCCGCCAAGAGCCAGAGGCTGATGGATATCAGAGAATATCTGTCCGTTAATGGTTTCAGATTCTACCAGATTGCTGAAACCGAATTTCTTCAGGTAGTCAAACCCCGCCTGGGGTGTGATTTCTGTCAGACATTTGACGGCTACAACGTTGATAGACTGTTCTATGGCGTAACGTATGGTGGTAGGCCCGTTGTAGGAGTCATTCAGCCAGTTCCGCACTCTTGTGCCGTCAGAATATTCATAAGGTGCATCCACAAAAGTGGTTGCCAGTGTCATTCCTTTATCCAGAGCCGGAGCATAGGTGGAAAGGATTTTGAAGGTGGAACCGGGCTGCCGGTAGGTGTTGGTGGCTCTGTTCAACGTCAGACTGGCAGTTTTTTCACCGCGGCCCCCCACGATTGCCTTTACATAGCCGGTACGCTGATCCATGACAGTCAGCGAAGACTGGGGCTGGGGTGAAAAGCTGGTCCGTTCGGCAATGATGCTTTCTCCGGGCAGCACAACGCTGGCTTTATAAGCATCGATATAACTCTGAGCCTCTTCCTCGGAATCAAAGAGCAGTTCGAAATCAGGGTCGGTATTCTGAAAATAAAGACGCATCATTTCCACGCTGTAGTGCTGCGTTTTTCCGTTAGCTTTTTCTACGGATAAAGCCCAGTCGATGCCGATCTGGCTGTCCGCCGGGAAATTGTCCGGATCCGCATATTCTTCGTCACAGATTTCCTGGATCACGGGATCCTGCGTTGTATAAATCCGAAGGCCGCCGCTGTAAAGCGCGTTTCTGGCCTGGACTTCAGTGTATCCTTTTTGAATCTGCAGATCTTCGATAACCTGTTCGATCAATTCGTCAATAAAGTAGGAATAAGGCGCTTCTTCCGGAAGAGCAGCTTCTGATTCCTGGATCCTTTCATAGACATTATCCGTCAGAGCTTCGTCGTATTCGGTCTGGGTGATATAACCCTGATCCAGCATGTTCTGCAAAACGCGCTCACGGCGCTGTGCATTTTCATCAGGATGGTTGATGGGATTATACCGGGTAGGATTCTGGGGAATAGCAGCCAGAACACAGCATTCAGAAAGTGTCAATTCGTTTACATTTTTGCTGAAATACCGCATGGACGCCGCCTGCACACCGTAAGTCCCCGCGCCGAAATTGATGGTGTTCAGGTAATTTTCCATAATGACGTCTTTGGTATTTTTTCCCTGGGCCGTCAGAGAAGCCTCCAGCTGAAGGGCCAGGTACTGTTCCTGAAATTTTCGTTTGAACCGTTCTATTTTTCCTTCGTTTGTCCAGTTGGTGAAAACATTGTTTTTCAGCAGCTGTTGTGTAAGTGTGCTGGCGCCTTCGTCAAAGTTAAAGCCATTGGTGACCCCTTTTACGAAAGCCCGAAGGATGCCGCGTACGTCTATGCCATTGTGTTCATAAAAGCGTTCATCCTCGATGGCTACGATGGCATGCTGCATATCTTCGGGAATTTTGTCGATGGACACGGAGGTCCGGTTGGATGAAGAGGATGATAACCTCTGAAGCTGATTCCCGTTAGCGTCATATACCAAAGTGGCGTAGCCGCTGGGCATAATATTGACATCATTAATATTGGGAGCACTGTCAATCAGTCCTTTGACAACACCTGCCACAAGGCAGATACAGATAACACCAGAGGCGATCAGTGCGAGAAATAGTGCCTTTAAAAAAGAAAATCCCGCTTTCCTGCCAAACATAGGAGCGGAAGTGGCCAGGTCTGTTTTCTTTTTTAAAGTCTGATTTTTGCCAAAATTCATGAATCTACCTCCTATCTGGACTCATTATAACAAAAGAAAAATCCTAAATAAAGCCCCCCAAAATAAAAACTTCGCATTTTCTTTAAAACCGTGGTACAATGGTTCTGATTAAAAGCCGCTGTTCCGAGGATGGGAAGAACGGCGATTACGGGGAAAGATACAGGAAAAAGATATGGTAGAAGCGTATACGACGATTTATAAAGGAGCCCAGGTTGAGATTACGGAGAAAAAATCCCGTTTTATTGCCACGCTGCAGTACGTGGAAAACGAGGAAGAGGCGCTGGGATTCATTGAAAGAATAAAAAAACAGTACTGGAATGCCACTCACAACTGCTGGGCCTACGTTCTGGGACAGCGGCAGGAGACAGTGCGCTGCAGTGATGACGGTGAACCCCAGGGGACAGCCGGAAAACCAATGCTGGATGTGCTGACTGGAGCAGGAATCTGCTGCGGAGCGGCGGTGGTAACCCGCTATTTCGGGGGGACGCTTCTGGGAACGGGAGGACTGGTCCGGGCATATTCCAGGGCAGTCCAGGAAGGCCTGAAGGAATGCGTGACAGTGGAACGCCAGTATGGAATACAGATGGAAATTCAGACGGATTATAATGGGCTGGGGAAAATACAATATCTGTTGGGACAGAAAAAAATCCCCGTGCTGGAGGCGCAGTACGAAGCCGATGTGAGAATGAAAATCCTCCTGCCTTATGGCCAGTTCCGGAAAATGGAAGCAGATATTACAGAGGCAACCAGCGGAAAGGCCATTATTCAAAAGCAGGAGGAGCTGTATTTCGCAGTGCTGGATGGTAAGATCCTGACCGGCAATGCAATGGTTTATGAAGGTTAAGATCAGCAGGTTTCCGGTTCGGGATAAGTTTCTCCCATGGTGTCTACGGTGATGGAAGCAATGCGCTGAGGAGTCAGCGGCTTGTCGTTGTAGTCGCGGGAAACATTTGCGATCTTATCTACAACTTCCAGTCCCTCTGTAAGTTTGCCGAAAGCGGCATAAGCGCCGTCCAGATGCGGCGCGGCTTCATGCATGATAAAAAACTGAGAGCCTGCGGAATCCGGATGCATTGCTCTGGCCATGGAAAGTACGCCGGGTGTGTGGGACAGATTATTGGTAAAACCGTTCTGAGCAAACTCTCCCCGGATAGAGTAGCCAGGGCCGCCCATTCCGGTGCCATTAGGGCATCCGCCCTGGATCATGAATCCGGGAATAACTCTGTGAAAAATCAGACCGTCATAGAATCCCTTTTTTACAAGACTGATAAAATTATTTACGGTGTTGGGAGCGATATCCGGATAAAGTTCCGCTTTCATGACATCGCCGTTTTCCATATTGATAGTAATAATTGGATTTGACATGTTTTTTATCTCCTTGCCATATTTTTGTCTATTATAAAATTTTTTCCGGAAAGATGCAAGGGGCGGCGGTTGTAAGGCAGAGTGAGCTGTGCTATAATCAGTAAAATATTCCAACCGCACAGGCGGAAAACGTTTTGGAGGATAGAGAAATATGGTATTTGAAACCTACGGACCGGAGGAGACGTTTGCTCTGGGCGTTAAAATCGGACAGAAAGCCTCTCGCGGGCAGATTTATACGCTGACGGGAGATCTGGGCGTGGGGAAGACAGTATTTACCCAGGGGATAGCCCGGGGGCTGGGCATTACAGAACCGGTCAGCAGCCCCACGTTTACCATCGTACAGGTGTATGAGGAAGGAAGACTTCCGCTGTATCATTTTGATGTATATCGCATCGGAGATCTGGAAGAGATGGAAGAGATCGGATATGATGATTATTTCTTCGGAGAGGGCGTATGCCTGGTTGAGTGGGCGGAGCTGATTAAAGAACTGATTCCCGAACGGGCGGTCAGAATTACAATAGAAAAAGATCTGGAAAAAGGATTTGACTACCGGAAAATTATCATAGAAGGGATGGAAGAATCATGAAAATACTGGCTCTGGACAGTTCCGGTCTGGTGGCATCGGCAGCAGTGATGGAGGACGATGTACTGCTGGCGGAATATACGGTAAATTATAAAAAAACCCATTCTCAGACTCTGCTGCCTATGCTGGATGAGATTGTTTCCATGACAGAACTGGATCTTAACAGTATAGACGCCATTGCTGTGGCGGCAGGTCCCGGCTCTTTTACCGGACTGCGCATCGGCTCTGCGACTGCCAAAGGTCTGGGTCTCGCACTGGATAAGCCGATTGTGGCGGTTCCGACAGTGGATGCTCTGGCCTGCAATCTTTATGATACGGATCAACTGATCTGTCCGATGATGGATGCGCGGAGACAGCAGGTATATACGGGGATTTATACCTTTGAAAATCATCGGTTGAAAGTGTTGAGGGAACAGACGCCGGCAGCGGTGGCAGATCTGGTTCTCTGGCTCAATGATTACGGCAGGGGGGTAATTTTCCTGGGAGACGGTGTCCCGGTATACCGCAGCGTGCTGGAACAGGAAATGAAAGTGCCCTTTTCCTTTGCACCTGCCCATCTGAACCGGCAGCGTGCCGGAGCAGTGGCCTATCTGGGAATGATTCGTTACCATGAAGGAAAAGCAGAGAATGCCAGGGATCACCGTCCGGAATATCTTCGCCTGTCCCAGGCGGAAAGAGAACGGGCCGAAAAACTGAAGAAGGAAGAGAACGTATGATAATTCGTGAGATGCAGCTGGACGATCTGGAACAGGTGATGATAATTGAAAAGGAACTTTTTTCCGTTCCCTGGACGGAAAACGGCTTTTTTTCTTTTTTAATCCGGGAGGATGCGCTTTTCCTGGTGGCAGAGGAAGAGGGAAAGATTCTGGGATATTGCGGAGTTCTTATGGTTCTGGATGAAGGCGATATTACTAATGTGGCTGTGGACAGAAAACAGCAGGGCAAAGGAATCGGGAAACAGCTGATTGAGAGCCTGATCCAATGGACGAAAAAAGCAGGGGTTACCACACTGCATCTGGAAGTGAGACGGAGCAATACTCCGGCAATCCGTCTGTATGAAGGACAGGGATTTCAGCAGACGGGAGTGAGAAAGAATTATTATGAAGCTCCTGTGGAGGACGGAATTCTGATGAGCAGAGTGGAATCTCCGTGTTAGTTTTTCCCAGATGTTCAAACCATTCCCTGTGGGAATTTCACAAAAGATCATATATAATAGCAGATGTGAAACGAAAGACAGGAACTCCAAAGGAGGTACCATATGAGAAAATACAAGAGCAAAAGCAGGGAAGAACTGGAAGCGGTAGTATGCAACAACTGCGGAAGAGAGCTGCAGGCGGTTAAGGGACTGATTCGGGAAGGGGTATGTCATATCGATATTTCCTGGGGCTATTTTTCAGAAATGGATGGCGAAGATCACAGTTTCGATCTCTGTGAGGAATGTTATAAAAAATGGACGGCCGCATTCCGGATTCCTGTAGAGATACGGGAACGAAAAGAGTTGTTGTAGCTGTAATCCTGTGATAAAATAAAAACTTGAAAATTCGGCCGGCCGCAGCCAATGCGGCGCTGGAGGTAAAAATGTTAGATGTTTGTTTGCTGGGCTGCGGGGGCATGATGCCGCTGCCGCGGCGGTGGCTGACCTCACTGATGACACGTTACAATGGAAGCAATCTTTTGATTGACTGTGGGGAAGGCACACAGATTGCCATAAAGGAAAAAGGCTGGGTGTTTAAACCCATTGATGTGATCTGCTTTACGCATTATCACGGAGATCATATCAGCGGTCTGCCGGGACTGCTTCTTACCATGGGAAATGCTGACCGGACGGAGCCGCTGACTTTAATTGGACCAAAAGGGCTGGAGCGTGTGGTTTCAGCCCTTCGTGTGATTGCTCCCGAGCTGCCGTTTCCGCTTAGATATATAGAATTGAAGGAAGCAGTGGAAACGGTGGATATCTGCGGTTACCATATCACGGCTTTCCGGGTAAACCATAATGTGATGTGTTATGGATATACGCTGGAAATTCACAGAAAAGGCAAGTTCCAGGTTGAAAGAGCCAGAGAGCAGGGAATTCCGCTGCAACTCTGGAGCCGCCTGCAGAATGGAGAAACGGTGGAGCAGGATGGCATTACCTATCGGCCGGAGATGGTAATGGGGCCTGCACGCAAAGGAATTAAGCTGACCTATTGTACAGATACCCGTCCCCATCCGGCGATTGTGGAGTATGGTGCGGGCGCTGATCTGTTTATCTGTGAAGGAATGTACGGAGAGGCGGAAAAGACAGCCAAAGCGAGGGAGTATAAGCATATGACTTTTCTGGAAGCAGCCCGTCTGGCGAAAGAGGCCAAGGTTAAAGAAATGTGGCTGACTCACTACAGCCCTTCTTTGATTCATCCGGAAGATTATATGGAAGAGGTGCGCAGAATATTCCCCCATGCATACGCAGGTCATGACAGAAAAAGCTGCGAACTCCAGTTTGAAGAGGACTGATTTGTTATGGAAAAGAAAAAAGATGATATATTGATTCTGGCAATTGAAAGTTCCTGTGATGAAACCGCTGCAGCGGTGGTAAAAAACGGACGTGAGATCTGTTCCAACATTATTTCGTCTCAGATTGAACTTCACAAACTGTACGGGGGTGTGGTTCCGGAAATAGCCTCCAGAAAGCATATTGAAAAAATCAATCAGGTGATAGAAGAAGCGCTGGAACAGGCGGAAGTTACCCTGGATGATATTGATGCAGTGGGAGTTACTTATGGACCCGGCCTGGTAGGAGCTCTGCTTGTAGGCGTGGCGGAGGCGAAAGCAATCGCTTATGCCAGAAAGCTTCCGCTGATCGGAGTGCACCATATAGAAGGCCATGTTTCCGCGAATTATATTGAGCATCCTGATCTGGAGCCTCCCTTTATGTGTCTGATTGTCTCAGGCGGCCATACCCATCTCGTTATTGTAAAAGATTACGGAGAATTCGACATTCTCGGAAGAACCAGGGATGATGCGGCAGGAGAAGCCTTTGATAAGGTGGCGCGGGCAATCGGCCTGGGGTATCCGGGAGGACCTAAAATTGACAGGTTATCAAAAGAAGGAAATCCGGAAGCAATCAGATTCCCCAAGGCCAAAATGGAGGATGGTCCCTATGATTTCAGCTTCAGCGGTGTGAAATCAGCGGTGCTGAACCACTTGAATCACTGCAGAATGCAGAATCTGGAAATCAGGGAAGCTGACATTGCTGCTTCTTTCCAGAAAGCAGTGGTGGATACTCTGGTTGAAAAGGCGGTAAAAGCTGCCGGCGAATATAAAATGGATAAACTGGCAATTGCAGGCGGAGTGGCTTCCAATGGTTCTCTGCGCGAGGCCATGGCCAGCGCATGCCGCGATGCAGGAATCCGTTTTTATTATCCGTCACCTATTTACTGTACGGACAATGGGGCGATGATCGGTGTTGCCGCCTATTATGAATATAGGAAAGGAACCAGACACGGATGGGACTTGAATGCGGTTCCGAATCTGAAGCTGGGAGAACGGTGATGAAAGAAAAGTGTACAGCCATAGTGCTGGCTGCAGGGAGCGGAAAGCGGATGGGCACCCGGGTACAGAAGCAGTTTCTGGATATTGGCGGCAAACCGGTTTTGTATTATTCGCTGAAATGTTTTCAGGACAGTGCAATTATAGATGAAGTGATTCTCGTAACCGGAGAAAAGGAAATAGAATATTGCCAGGCAAATATTGTGCAGAAGTATAACTTTACGAAAATCAGGAAGGTTGTGGCAGGCGGAGAAGAGAGATATGATTCCGTCTATGAGGGACTGAAAAACTGTGAGAACTGTAAATATGTGTTTATCCATGACGGGGCCCGTCCCTTTGTGGATGAAGAGATGCTTCAGAGGGCTCTGGAGACTGTGAAAACGTGCGGCGCCTGTGTGGCTGCTGTGCCCTCTAAAGATACTGTTAAAATTGTGGATGAGGATGAGGTGATTGCCGATACACCTGACAGAAGTAAAGTCTGGATTGTACAGACGCCTCAGGTATTTGATTATGCTCTGGTCCGCCGTGCCTATGATAAGATGATGAAATGCGCCCACTCACAGGTGACGGACGATGCCATGGCTGTGGAACTGATGGAACACTGGCCGGTAAAGGTAACAAAAGGTTCTTATTATAATTTCAAAATAACCACACCGGAGGACATGCTTCTGGCAGAAGTCTATGTCCGGAAAAGCGAGAGGAAAAACTAAAAAAAAGAGAAAAAACGTATTGACACAGCAGGAGAGAGATGGTAGAATATCTTTTGCGTCACGAAAGTGATTTGCAGTGAATGACAGATGGAGAGGTATCGAAGTGGTCATAACGAGGCGGTCTTGAAAACCGTTTGTCCGCAAGGGCGCGTGGGTTCGAATCCCACCCTCTCCGTTTACCGAAAACAATATATGGCATATTATTATCGGGAAGTTTTGGAGAAGTACCCAAGCTGGCCGAAGGGGCTCCCCTGGAAAGGGAGTAGGTCGTTAACAGCGGCGCGAGGGTTCAAATCCCTCCTTCTCCGTTTACCACATAGCAAAAAGTCAACAAAAATGAATAAAAAAAGATGTTGACAAAAAGATTTGAATGTGGTATCCTATTATAGCTGTCGCGGATGAGAGGAAACGGAAGCGACAGGGAAGAACATTGATAACTGAACAGTAAAACACAATCCTCGAAAATTCGAACAGAGAAGAAATTCGAGACGAATAGTCGAAACCAACAGTAAGAGGGATAAGATAGCCAAAGGTTGTCTTGGACC
>JBMNRA010000054.1:0-18579 GCA_050944415.1 Ruminococcus sp. | reverse complement strand
GATCGACGGAGTAGAGGAGCATCTGAACGAAAGGATCGATGGAGTAGAGGAACGTCTGAACGAAAGGATCAATGACGTAGAGGAGCATCTGAACGAAAGGATCGATGGAGTAGAGGAACGTCTGAACGAAAGGATCAATGACGTAGAGGAGCGTCTGAACGAAAGAATTGATAATGTAGAGTTTGTTCTGAGAAAGGAAATCAATAATGTGGAAATTCGATTGACGAAAGATCTCAGAAAAGTGGAAAATGGTTTGTATGATGAAATTGGCAGAGTGCAGAACTGTTTTGAGATGCAGATGAAGAAAATGCAGGAAAATCTGGAAGAAATTAAAAGATATTATAAAATATACAGCCTGGAAGAAAATCATGTAATTCTTTTGGTAAAAGAGGTAGAGGAGCTGAAGGGCAGACTGGATATTGTGGAAGAAAAATTACATGCATAGAGCAGGAACCGGAGTAAGAGTAAAATCTTATTTCGGTTTTTTTCATGCGCACAACAGAAAATTTGTAAAAAAATGAAATCCACCTATTGACAAAGATTGGGGGTAGGTGTATATTAGCGTTAGATGTTAGCACTCCACTTAATCGAGTGCTAACAAATCTAAAACAGAAAGGAGCAGCCGGATGGATAAGGAATTAGATGAAAGAAAACAGAAAATCTTAAATGCCATTATTCAGACCTACCTGGAGACAGGGGAACCGGTGGGCTCCAGAACAATTTCCAAATATACAGATCTGAATTTAAGTTCGGCTACGATCAGAAATGAAATGTCTGACCTGGAAGATATGGGTTATATTCTTCAGCCTCATACTTCGGCCGGCAGAATACCTTCTGACAAAGGTTATCGGCTGTATGTTGATGCTCTGATGCAGGAAAAAGAGGAAGAAGTTTCTGAAATAAAAGAATTGATGATTCAGAAAACTGACCGCATGGAAAAGGTTTTGAAGCAGATCGTAAAAGTACTGGCCTCCAATACCAATTACGCTACAATGATTACGGGACCGTCTTACCATCATACGAAAGTGAAATTTATCCAGCTTTCCAAAGTAGGACCGGGTCAGCTTCTGGCAGTGATTGTAGTAGACGGCAACATGGTGAAAAACCAGATGATAGATCTGGAAGAGGAGATGGATGATGAAACGGTGCTGAAATTGAATCTTCTGCTGAATACTCAGTTAAACGGGCTGACAGTGGAAGAAATCAGTCTTGGTATGATTGCCAAGATGAAAGTGCAGGCCGGCATCCACAGCGGTGTAGTCAGCCAGGTGCTGGATACGATTGCAGCAGCCATTTCTGAGGAAGATGAAACGCCGGTGTTTACCAGCGGAGCAACTAATATTTTGAAATATCCGGAGCTTTCAGACGGCGGAATGGCCACACAGTTGATCTCAGCTTTTGAGGAGAAAAGGCCATTGGCAGAATTCCTTCAGGAAACGAAGGGTGAGGACGGCGAGGAAACCGGAATTCAGATATATATAGGCAGTGAATCACCGATCAAGACTATGAAGGACTGTAGTGTAGTGACGGCTACCTATGAACTGGGAGACGGCATGACAGGGACGATAGGAATTGTCGGACCAAAGCGTATGGATTATGAGAATGTAGTAGATAATCTGAAAACACTGAAGGCGCAGCTGGATTCGATTTTTAAGAAAGAACAGTAAAGGCATAAGCCGGAAGGGTGGAATGAGAATGGCGGAAGAAAAGAAAAACGAATTGGAAGAAGAAGTGAAAAAGGAAGTGACTGAGGAAAATCAGGCCGAAGAGCAGAATGCAGAGAAGGAACAGCAGAAAGCTGACGGTCAGGAAGTTTCAGAGGAAAAAACGGAATCTTCGGACAAGAAGCGCTTCGGCAAAAAGAAAGAAAAGAAAGACAAAAAAGATGAAAAAATAGAAGAACTGACGGATCAGATCAAGCGTCAGCTGGCTGAATTTGACAACTACAGAAAGCGTACGGAAAAGGAAAAGTCCAGTATGTACGTAATCGGAGCAAAAGAGATAGTGGAAAAAATGCTTCCCATTGTCGATAACTTTGAACGGGGGCTGGCTCAGGTTCCGGAGGATCAGAAAGAAGATCCTTTTGTGGATGGCATGAGTAAGGTATATAAACAGCTGACAACGGCACTGAGCGAGGCTGGCGTCGTACCGATTGAAGCCGTTGGAAAAGAATTCGACCCGAATCTTCATAATGCGGTAATGCATGTGGAAGATGAGAAAGTTGGAGAAAATATCGTTGTGGAAGAATTCCAGAAAGGATATTTATATAAAGATTTCGTGGTCAGACACAGCATGGTAAAAGTTGCAAACTGACCAGTATGGAAAACAGAAAAATTTAATCAAAATTTATCAGGAGGTAATTATTATGAGCAAAATTATTGGTATTGACTTGGGAACCACGAACAGCTGTGTAGCCGTAATGGAAGGCGGACAGCCGACAGTTATTACAAATACAGAAGGATCCAGAACCACACCGTCCGTTGTGGCATTTACGAAAACAGGAGAGAGACTTGTTGGTGAGCCGGCAAAGCGCCAGGCGGTTACCAATGTAGACAGAACAATATCTTCTATTAAAAGACACATGGGCACAGACTATCGTGTGACTATTGATGGAAAGAAGTATTCTCCCCAGGAAATTTCAGCGATGATTCTGCAGAAACTGAAAGCAGATGCAGAAGCATATCTGGGTGAGAAAGTAACGGAAGCGGTAATCACTGTTCCGGCATACTTTAATGACGCTCAGCGTCAGGCTACCAAAGATGCAGGTAAAATTGCCGGCCTGGATGTAAAACGTATTATTAATGAGCCGACAGCGGCAGCTTTGGCTTATGGTCTGGACAATGAAAAAGAGCAGAAGATCATGGTATACGACCTTGGCGGCGGTACCTTCGATGTTTCTATTATTGAGATTGGCGATGGCGTTATCGAAGTCCTTTCAACAGCCGGTAATAACAGACTTGGCGGCGATGACTTTGATGAAAGAATTACCCAGTATATGCTGGATGAATTTAAAAAACTGGAGGGAGTAGATCTTTCCAATGATAAGATGGCTCTCCAGAGATTGAAAGAAGCTGCTGAAAAAGCAAAGAAAGAGCTGTCTTCCGCGACAACAACCAACATTAACCTGCCGTTCATCACAGCTACTGCTGACGGTCCGAAACATTTTGATATGAATCTTACCAAGGCAAAATTTGATGAACTGACCAATGATCTGGTAGAAAAAACAGCGGAACCTGTAAAACGTGCACTTTCAGATGCAGGTATTACGGCGTCTGAACTTGGTAAAGTTCTTCTGGTAGGTGGATCTACCCGTATTCCGGCTGTTCAGGAGAAAGTAAAACAGCTGACCGGACATGAACCCAGCAAATCTCTGAATCCGGATGAATGTGTGGCACTGGGAGCTTCTGTACAGGGCGGTAAATTGGCAGGAGACGCAGGTGCAGGCGATATTCTGCTGCTGGATGTAACTCCGCTGTCTCTGTCAATTGAGACAATGGGAGGTGTTGCTACCAGACTGATTGAAAGAAATACAACAATTCCTACCAAAAAGAGTCAGATTTTCTCTACAGCAGCTGACAATCAGACAGCCGTAGATATCAATGTAGTGCAGGGTGAAAGACAGTTTGCAAAAGATAACAAGTCTCTGGGACAGTTCCGTCTGGACGGAATTCCGCCGGCAAGAAGAGGTGTTCCGCAGATTGAGGTTACCTTTGATATTGATGCAAACGGTATTGTAAATGTATCTGCCAAAGATCTGGGAACAGGAAAAGAGCAGCACATTACTATCACAGCCGGTTCCAATATGTCCGAGGATGAAATCAACAGAGCGGTAAAAGAAGCTGCTGAATTTGAAGCTCAGGATAAAAAACGGAAAGAGGCTATTGATGCCAGAAACGATGCGGATGCTTTTGTATTCCAGACAGAGAAAGCGCTGGAAGAAGCTGGAGATAAGATTGATTCCAATGATAAGACGGCAGTGCAGGCTGATCTGGCAGCCCTGAAAGAACTTTTGGCTAAATCTAAACCTGAGGAAACTACAGAAGCACAGGTAGCTGAAATTAAGGCGGCACAGGAAAAACTGATGCAGAGCGCCCAGAAACTGTTTGCGAAAATGTATGAACAGAATCAGGCAGGCGCCCAGGGTGCTCAGGGAGCCGGACCGAATCCGGGTGCAGGCGCCGGAACAGATGCAGGCGCTGATGATGTAGTTGACGCAGACTATAAAGAAGTGTAAAATAATCATCTGGTAACAGACCGCGACTCACGGATACCTGGTATTCGTGAGTCACGGTTATGATTTTGGAAGAATGAAAGGTGAACATCATGGCAGAAAAGCGAGATTACTATGAAGTTCTGGGTGTGGACCGGGGAGCGGATGATGCCACGCTGAAGAAAGCCTATCGAAAGCTGGCAAAAAAATATCATCCGGATATGAATCCTGGTGATGCGGATGCCGAAAAGAAATTTAAAGAAGCGACAGAAGCCTATGGTGTGTTGAGCGATCCGGAAAAACGGAAACAGTATGATCAGTTCGGCCATGCAGCCTTTGAAGGCGGAGCCGGAGGAAGCGGATTTGGCGGATTCGGCGGTTTTGATTTCAGCGGACAGGATATGGGCGATATTTTCGGCGATATTTTCGGAGACCTGTTTGGGGGCGGTGCATCCAGACGAAGGGCCAATAACGGGCCTATGAAGGGAGCAAGTCTGCGGGCGGTTATTCATATCAGCTTTCTTGAGGCCGTTTTCGGATGTGAAAAAGAACTGGAAATCAAGCTGAAAGAGACATGTACTACCTGTAATGGAACGGGCGCAAAGCCTGGCACGCAGCCGGAAACATGTCCAAAGTGCAACGGTGAGGGTCAGATCGTCTATACGCAGCAGTCTCTGTTCGGTATGGTGCGCAATGTGCAGACTTGTCCGGAATGTAACGGTTCCGGCAAAGTAATTAAGGATAAATGTACTTCATGCCGGGGGACAGGATATGTGACTGTTCCAAAGAAAATTAAAGTGTCGGTTCCAGCGGGTATTGATGATGGTCAGAGCATCCGAATCAGAGATAAAGGCGAGCCTGGCAGAAACGGCGGTCCAAGAGGAGATCTGCTGGTGGAGGTTCAGGTGGCTCGTCATCCTATATTCCAGCGTCAGGATCTGAATATTTTTTCCACGGCACCTATTACCTATGCTCAGGCGGCTTTGGGCGGCGATGTGCGGATCAGCACTGTGGACGGTGACGTGATGTATACGGTAAAACCGGGAACTCAGACAGATACTAAGATCCGGCTGAAAGGAAAAGGTGTGCCCTCTCTCAGAAACAAGAATGTACGGGGTGATCATTATGTAACCCTGGTGGTTCAGGTTCCGACGAAGCTGAACGAGGAGGCGAAAGAGGCTCTCCGGGCTTTTGATGCAGCCTGTGGAAACAGACCGGCACCGGAAGGAAAAACCGGTGAAAAGAAGAATGAAAAACGCGGCGAAAAGAAAAAAAGTTTTATGGATAAATTAAAAGAAACTTTTGAAGAATAGAGAAAGACCCGATGCAGTTTACTGCAGCGGGCCTTTTCCTATTGTGGTTTTCTCCGTTTTCGTGTATGATAGGTAGGAACTGTTACGGAGGATTGTCATGAAGTGGAATAAATTTACATTAAAAACAAAAGCGGAAGCAGAAGATATTGTGATTGCGGCTCTGGCGGATGTGGGAATCCAGGGAGTGGAAATTGAGGACCATGTGCCTCTGTCTGAATCGGACAAACAGCAGATGTTTGTGGATATCCTTCCGGACATGCCGGAAGATGACGGAGTTGCGTATCTGAATTTCTATCTGGAAGAAGACGAGGATAAGGAAAAGGTTCTGGGAGATGTAAAAAGTGCGCTGGAAGAACTGAAATCTTATATGGATATTGGCGAGGCAGTGATTGTGGAATCTCAGACGGAGGATAAGGATTGGATCAATAACTGGAAAGAATATTTTAAGCAGTTTTACGTAGATGATATTCTGATCATTCCTTCCTGGGAAGAAGTAAAGCCGGAAGATCAGGATAAGATGATTATTCATATTGATCCGGGGACGGCTTTTGGAACGGGTATGCATGAGACCACGCAGTTATGTATCCGGCAGCTGAAAAAATATGTGACGCCAAAGACAGAACTTCTGGATGTGGGGTGCGGCAGCGGAATTCTTTCCATTGTGGCGTTAAAACTGGGAGCGCGTCATGCTTTCGGTACGGATCTGGATGTCTGTGCGGTGACGGCAGTGGAAGAGAATAAGGTTGCCAATGGGATTGCTCCCGATGATTTTACTATGATAATTGGAAATATTATAGATGATCCTCGAATCCAGGATGCGGCAGGGTATGAGAAATATGATATTGTGGTGGCTAATATACTGGCCGAAGTATTGCTGCCGCTGACACCGGTTATTGTAAAGCAGATGAAGCCAGGAGGTTATTATATAACATCGGGAATTCTGGCAGAAAAAGAAAAAGTGGTTGCTGCTGCTGTAGAAGCGGCGGGACTTCAGATAGTGGAAGTGACTTATCAGGGCGAATGGGTGTCGGTGACAGCCCGCAAGCAGGAGTAGATATGTATCGTTTTTTTGTGGATAAAAATCAGATAGAGAATAACCTGGTGTATATCCGGGGAAATGACGTAAATCATATTCGGAATGTGCTGCGGATGAAGCCGGGAGAGGAAATGTGTGTCAGTACGGGAGACCGTCTGGAATACAGATGTGCTGTTCTGGAATACAGAGAGAATGAGGTTGTGGCTGAACTTCGGTATGTACAGGAGACTGATCTGGAACTGCCGTCGAAAATTTATCTGTTTCAGGGACTGCCAAAAGCAGACAAAATGGATTTGATTATACAGAAAGCAGTGGAACTGGGTGCTTGGGAAATTATACCGGTGGCCATGAAGCGTTGTGTGGTAAAACTGGACGACAAAAAAGAAGCTGCCCGTTTGAAACGCTGGAATGCGATTTCAGAGAGTGCTGCTAAACAGGCGAAGCGAATGATTGTACCAGAAGTAGCGCCAATATTGTCCTTTGCAGAAGCTCTTCAGAAGGGGAAAGAATGCGACGTGCTGCTGATGCCCTATGAGATGGCCAGAGATATGAGAGAAACAAGGAGAATTTTAAATAGTATCTGTCCAGGGCAGTCTGTCGGCGTTTTTATTGGACCGGAAGGCGGATTTGCACCGGAAGAAGTCCGGATGGCAGAGGAGACCGGCGCTTCTTTTCTCACCCTGGGGAAACGGATTTTACGGACGGAGACAGCCGGGATGACGATGCTGTCAATTTTGATGTTTCAGCTGGAACGGGAGGAGTAAGGAAATGGAAGTTTATCTGGATAATTCAGCTACTACCAGATGCAGCCGGCAGGTATGTGATCTGGTACTGAAAATTATGAGTGAAGACTACGGAAATCCCTCCTCCATGCACCGGAAAGGGGTGGAGGCGGAACAGTATATGAAAGAAGCGGCTGCTAGGATTGGTGCCACGCTGAAAGTTTCTGAAAAAGAGATTTTTTTTACATCCGGCGGAACAGAGTCCAATAACTGGGCTTTGATTGGAACAGCTGTAGCTAATAAAAGGAAAGGAAAACATCTGATTATTACGGATGTGGAACATCCAGCTGTATCAGCGCCGGCATCCTGGCTGGAACAGCAGGGGTTTGAAGTGACCAGTCTTCCTGTGGATGGAGAGGGAAAGATATCTCTGGATGATTTGAAAAATGCTGTTCGATCTGATACGATTCTGATATCAACTATGTATGTGAATAATGAAATCGGAACCATAGAGCCTGTAGAAGAAATCGGGAAGTGGCTGAAAAAGGAGCATCCGGATATTGTTTATCACGTGGATGCCATACAGGCTTATGGAAAATATCGGATTTATCCGGAAAAGACAGGGATTGATCTTCTGTCTGTCAGTGGTCACAAGCTCCATGGACCTAAGGGAGTGGGATTTTTATATATTAATAAAAAAGTAAAAATTTCTCCGCTTATATGGGGCGGCGGTCAGCAGGGAGGTATGCGTTCGGGAACGGATAATGTGCCCGGAGTGGCCGGACTGGGGCTGGCGGCCAAAATGGCTTATGAAAATCTGGAAGAAAAAAGAGAGCATCTGTATCAGCTGAAAGAGATGCTGACAGCGGGCTTAAAAGAAATGGATCAGGTGGTTATCCATGGATCCGAGGGAAAAGGGGGAGCGCCTCACATTGTTAATGCTTCCTTTGTGGGAGTGAGAAGTGAAGTGCTGCTGCATGCGCTGGAAGACCGCGGAATCTATGTGTCAGCAGGATCTGCCTGTTCCACACATAAAAGGAGCAAAAGCCCTACCCTGACGGCTCTTGGTGCCGGCGCGGGAGAGATGGAATCGGCGGTAAGATTCAGCTTTTCTGAGGAAAACACAGGGGAGGAAATCCGTTATACGCTGGGAGTATTAAAAGAACTGCTGCCTATGCTGCGCAGATATACCCGTGCCTGAAGCCGGCAGGAGGAAAGGAGAGAAGATGAAAACAGCATTTTTAATAAAGTACGCGGAGATCGGCATCAAAGGCAAAAACAGATATGTGTTTGAAGATGCTTTGATGAAACAGATTCGTTTTGCCCTGAAAAAAACGGAAGGTGAATTTGAGGTGACAAAGGAACAGGGACGGATTTATGTCATTCCTCTGACGGAGTTTGATTCTGATGATGCGGTGGATGCGCTGAAGAGAGTATTCGGGATCGCCGGGATCTGCCCTGTGGTCATCGTGGAAGATGAAGGGTTTGAGAGGCTGGCACAGGATGTAACTGCTTTTATGAAAGAGAGATATTCGGGCAGCCATAAGACTTTTAAGGTAAATGTACGCCGGGCAAAGAAAAGTTATCCTATCAGCTCCATGGAGACAGCCAGTGAACTGGGCGGACGGATTCTGGATGTTATGCCCGAGCTGAGTGTGGATGTCCATCATCCGGACGTGATGCTGAATGTGGAAATTCGTACGAAAATATACATTTATTCAGAAATCATTCCGGGTCCCGGAGGAATGCCTGTGGGTACTAATGGGAAAGCCATGCTTTTGCTTTCCGGAGGCATTGACAGTCCGGTGGCCGGCTATATGATAGCTAAAAGGGGCGTGCAGATCGAGGCAGTCTACTTTCACGCGCCGCCATACACCAGTGACAGAGCAAAACAGAAGGTGGTGGATCTGGCCCGGCTGGTATCCAGATACAGCGGCCCTA
Source organism: Ruminococcus sp. (assembly GCA_050944415.1). GTDB lineage: Bacteria > Bacillota > Clostridia > Lachnospirales > Lachnospiraceae > Ruminococcus_G. The sequence goes on along the minus strand of JBMNRA010000054.1, from coordinate 9,357 downwards.
TCCGGCTTCATATCGTTAATTTTACAGAGATACAGCTTTATATTTATGATCAATGTCCCCATGAAGAGCTGACAATTATTATGCGCCGCTATATGATGAAAATCGCGGAACAGCTTGGAAAGAAAACGGGATGTCTGGGGCTGATAACCGGAGAAAGCATCGGACAGGTGGCCAGTCAGACCATACAGAGTCTGGCGGTTACCAATGAGGTATGTACCATGCCGGTATTCCGACCGGTAATCGGTTTTGATAAACAGGAAATTGTGGATGTAGCCCAGAAGATCGATACCTATGAAACTTCCATACAACCTTATGAAGACTGCTGTACGATTTTTGTAGCAAAACATCCGGTGACAAAACCGAATCTGAAGATTATCAGGAGATCAGAACTGAAACTGCAGGAGAAAATAGATAAGATGCTGGAGACCGCAGTGGACCAGGCAGAGGTAATTATGGTTTCATAAAAAGGACAAAAGAAAAAGGCTTTGCGAAACGCGAAGCCTTTGCTGACTCTCCTGTTTAAATAATATAGGGTTTTAAGCTTTCCAGAACTTCATCCAAAGCAGCTCCCTCGGCATGAATATTCAGGTCGATGGGTTTGGCGAGATCCAGACTGAAAATTCCCATAATAGATTTTGCATCGATAACGTATCGTCCGGATACCAGATCGAAGTCAAAATCAAATTTGGACAGTTCATTCACAAAGGATTTCACTTTATCGATGGAATTTAAAGATATTTTTACTTTTTTCATGATACTAACCTCCCTGATTGATTTTCATGATATGAATATCTTACCGTCTGTGAGGGGGAAAGTCAAGAGAAAACAGGGGGAAAAAGAAAAGGAGAGAACGATGGGTATAAAAGTTGCGCTGCACAATCTGGGCTGCAAAGTAAATGCCTATGAGACAGAGGCGATGCACCAGATGCTGGAAGAAAACGGATATGAAATTGTGGATTTTGCACCCGGGGCAGATGTTTATATTATCAATACATGTACGGTGACCAATATTGCCGACCGCAAATCCAGACAGATGCTTCACCGGGCCAGGAAGATGAATCCTCGTGCTCTGGTGGTGGCAGCGGGATGCTATGCCCAGGCGGGGACAAAAAAACTGGAAGAAGATGATGGAATTGATATTATTATTGGCAATAATAAAAAGAAGGATCTGATTGAGATCCTGAAAAAATATGAAAAAGACAGCAGGAAAAGTAATAATATCATTGATATCAATCATACAAAAGAATATGAGGAGATGACAGTCTCCCGCACAACAGAACATACGCGGGCGTATATAAAGGTACAGGACGGATGCAATCAGTTCTGCACTTACTGTATCATTCCCTTTGCCAGGGGCAGGGTGCGAAGCCGGAAAAAGGAGGATGTTCTGGAGGAAGTGAAGAGACTTTCGGAAGCGGGATGCCGGGAGGTGGTGCTGACAGGGATTCACTTGAGTTCATATGGCATTGATCTGGAAGAGGACAATCTTGGAACACTTCTGGAATCTGTTCATCAGATAGAAGGAATCGAGAGGATACGTCTGGGCTCTCTGGAGCCGGGCATTATCACGGAAGAATTTGCTGCAAGGATGGCAGAGCTGCCTAAAATATGTCCTCATTTTCATCTGTCTCTGCAAAGCGGATGCGATGAAACGCTGAAGAGAATGAATCGGCGTTATCGTGCAGATCAATACCGGGAAAAGTGCCGTATTCTCCGCAAATATTATGAAAATCCTGCGCTGACTACGGATGTAATTACAGGCTTTCCGGGAGAGACGGAAGAAGAATTTGAAAAATCGTACCGTTTTGTGGAAGAGATGGATTTTTACGAAATTCATGTTTTTAAATATTCCAGAAGACAGGGTACAAAAGCTGCCGTTATGGACGGGCAGGTGGATGAACAGGTCAAAAGTGAACGAAGCACCAGGATGATTGCCATGGGTGAAAGAAAGAAGAGGGAATATCTGGAAAAATATCTGGGCAGGACGCTGGAAATCCTCCTGGAAGAAAAGGTAATGATTGGAGAAGAAGCCTTCTGGATAGGTCATACCCCCCAGTATCTGAAAGTGGCTGTCAGGGACGCAGGGCAGCATTCCAATGAATTTCAGAGAGTACAGGCCCGAACCATCGGAACCAATGATGTCATTATGGGCGTGAGAATATGAAAAACAGAACAGTATTGAATTTTCAGCTGATTTATATTAAAATAGAATAGATATCAAATTTAAGGGCGTGAAAAGATGACAAATATCAGTAATACACAGTATTTCAAAGTGAAAAACGAACCGGAGATCCAGGTGAAAGATGTTCTGGATCTGGTATATAATGCTATGGCGGAAAAGGGCTATAATCCTGTAAATCAGATCGTGGGATATATTATGTCCGGTGACCCTACTTATATTACCAGTTATAAGGGAGCCAGAAGCATGATTATGAAAGTGGAACGGGACGAACTGGTGGAGGAACTTCTGAAAGAATATATCCAGAACAAGTCCTGGAAGCATGAGTGATGACGCGGTTTATGGGGCTTGATTACGGCTCCAGAACGGTAGGAGTGGCGGTCAGTGATCCTCTGGGAATAACGGCTCAGCCGGTGGAAACGATCTGGAGGAAGTCTGAAAACAAGCTGAGAAGAACGCTGGCCCGCATCGAAGAGCTGATAGAGGAATATCAGGTGGAACGCATTGTACTTGGGTTTCCCAAAAATATGAATAATACGCTGGGAGACAGGGCTGCCATGTCGCTGGAGTTTAAGGAAATTCTGGAAAGACGTACAGGTCTGGATGTTGTTATGTGGGATGAACGGCTCACCACTGTGGAAGCCGGGCGGGTACTGATGGAAGGAGGCGTTCGCAGAGAACACCGCAAAGAGAAAATTGATGAACTGGCTGCAGTTCTGATTCTGCAAAATTACCTCGACAGATGCAGATAGGGAAAAGGATTCGGTATGGAAAAAATTAAATTTGTTGAAGAAGACGGTACGGAAGTAGAATTTTACATTGAAGAACAGACAAGGATGAACGGATATAATTACCTGTTGGTAACGGATTCGCAGGGCGATGAGGCCCAGGCTTATATTTTGAAGGATTTATCGGAAGACGCAGATCCCCAGGCCAGGTATGTGATGGTGGAGGATGACATTGAGTTTGAGACAATGTCACGCCTGTTTTCAGACATGCTGGAGGATGTGGATCTGGAAACGGAATCGTAATTAATGAAAACAGTAAATGAGTGGAGGTACTTTTGAAAAAAAATAGTCATGCAAAGTTGAAGATCATTCCATTGGGCGGACTGGAACAGATAGGAATGAATATCACTGCATTTGAGTGTGAAGACAGTATCGTTGTGGTGGACTGCGGACTCTCTTTCCCGGAAGATGATATGCTGGGGATTGATCTGGTTATCCCGGACGTGACGTATCTGAAGGAGAACGCAGAAAAAGTAAAAGGTTTCGTGATTACCCATGGACATGAAGATCATATTGGCGCACTGCCCTATATTTTAAAAGAGCTGAATGCGCCTGTTTATGCTACAAAACTGACACAGGGATTAATTGAAAATAAATTAAAGGAACATAATCTTCTTCGTTCAACAAAAAGAAAAACGGTAAAGCATGGTCAGTCCATTAATCTGGGCTGTTTTCGTATCGAATTTATAAAAACCAATCACAGTATCGCCGATGCATCCGCATTGGCAATTTATTCGCCGGCAGGCACAGTGGTTCATACCGGTGATTTCAAGGTGGACTACACCCCTGTTTTTGGGGATGCCATTGATCTGCAGCGTTTTGCAGAGATAGGGAAAAAGGGTGTGCTGGCGCTGATGTGTGACAGTACGAATGCAGAGAGGCCCGGTTATACGATGTCGGAGCGGACCGTCGGCAGAATTTTTGACAATATTTTTGCAGAACATAAAAATACCCGTATCATCATCGCTACTTTTGCATCCAATGTGGACCGGGTGCAGCAGATTATCAATTCTGCGTATAAATACGGCCGCAAAGTTGTGGTGGAAGGACGCAGCATGGTAAATGTCATTACCACGGCTTCAGAACTGGGATATTTGAATATTCCGGATCGGACCCTGATTGATATCGATCAGATGAAAAATTATCCTGACGAGCAGATGGTGCTGATTACAACCGGAAGCCAGGGCGAGTCAATGGCCGCTCTGTCCCGGATGGCGGCTGACATTCACCGGAAGGTGAGCATCAAGCCCAATGATACCATTATTTTCAGTTCTAATCCCATACCCGGCAATGAGAAGGCGGTCTCCAAAGTGATCAATGAGTTGTCCGCCAAGGGAGCGGACGTGATTTTTCAGAATACTCACGTTTCCGGACATGCCTGTCAGGAAGAAATCAAACTGATTTACTCCCTGGTTCGTCCTAAATATGCTCTGCCTGTCCATGGCGAGTACCGCCATTTGAAGGCGCAGGCTACAGTAGCCGCATCTTTGGGAATTCCCAAAGAAAACATATTCATCATGTCCTCGGGTGATGTGATGGAGATCTGTGATGAACAGGCGAAGATTACAGGGAGAGTTCACACCGGCGCCATTCTGGTAGATGGTCTGGGTGTGGGTGATGTGGGCAATATCGTGCTCAGAGACCGTCAGCACCTGGCGGAAGACGGAATTATCATTGTTGTTCTGACTTTGGAGAAGTATACCAATCAGCTTCTGGCAGGGCCGGATATTGTATCCAGAGGCTTTGTCTATGTGAGAGAATCTGAAGATCTGATGGGAGATGCCAGGATTGCTGTGGAAGATGCTTTGGATCATTGCCTGGAGCGTCAGATATCCGATTGGGGAAAGATAAAAACTGTAATTAAAGATGCGTTGAGTGAATTTGTATGGAAGAGAACTAAGAGACGTCCGATGATTCTTCCGATTATAATGGAGGCTTAGAACTGCGATGAATGCAATTGAACAAAAGACACATGAATTAATTCAGATTATCAAAGAAAGCGATTCTTATCGAGCGTATGAAAAAAGTCTGAAGAAAGTGACGGCGCAGCCTGAGCTTAAATGGCGGGTAGATGAATTACGCGCGCGCACTTTCCGGATGTATAATGAACCAGGTGAGCTGGATCCTTTCGAGGAGATAGACAGAATCGAACAGGATCACCGGGAGCTGCGCCGGATTCCGGAAGTAAATGAGTTCCTGGATGCTGAAATTGAACTGTGCCGGATTCTGAAAGAAACGGAAGATACCATAAATATGGCAATTGAAGTTCAGATTCCGGAGATGTGAAATCCGGACGGAGCAGATCATGAATAAAAGGAAAAAACTTCGGATTGTGGGTTATCTGGCAGTTCTGGCAGTTATTGGTCTTCTGGGCAGGGCGTCTTATACACTGGCCTATGCGGTCTTTTGTCAGGAACCCATGACTTCAGAAGACAGAGCACAGGAAGTAGAGATTACAGTGGAAGACGGTATGTCTGTTTATCAGATCGGTCGGCTGCTGAAACGGCAGGGGCTGATTGACAGTCCTTTGATTTTCTGGGTGCAGGAGGAGCTTTCTGATTATAAAGGAAAGCTTCGCAGCGGTCAGTATACACTCAGTACGGCTCAGACGCCGGATGAAATGATGGCAGTAATGTCTGAGGAACCGGAGGAGGAAGAAGAGTGATTGTAGATGAGCGAATGATCACCTATATTAATTCTCTGGATAAAGGAAATACACCTTTTCTGGAAGAGCTGGAGAAAAAAGCCAGGAGTGAATATGTGCCGGTGATACGCAGGGAAATGCAGAGCTTTCTGAAAGTTTTGCTGTCTTTAAAATGTCCTGCCAGAATACTGGAAGTGGGAACGGCTGTGGGATTTTCCGCTCTCCTGATGTGTGAGTATAATCCAGTAAAATGTCATATAACCACTATAGAAAATTATGAAAAAAGAATTCCGCTGGCACTGGAAAATTTTAAAAAAGCCGGACGGGAGGAAAGCATTACCCTTCTTGCGGGTGACGCTGCCGATATATTGAGAGATCTGACGGGCCCTTTTGACTTCATCTTTATGGATGCTGCCAAGGGCCAGTATCTTCATTTCCTGCCGCTGGTGATCCGGCTTATGGAACCCGGTTCCGTGCTGGTATCTGACAATGTACTGCAGGATGGAGATATTATAGAGTCACGCTTTCTGGTGGAGCGACGCAACAGGACTATTCATAAACGAATGCGGGAGTATCTTTATCAGCTAAAGCATCGTGATGATCTGATCACTTCCATATTGCCTTTGGGAGATGGGGTGACTGTCAGCGTTTATAAGGGAGCGGAAGGAAAAAAGGAGCAGGGGATATGAGAAAACCGGAATTGCTTGTACCGGCCAGCAGCCTGGAGGTATTGAAAGTAGCCGTCGCTTTTGGCGCGGATGCCGTGTATATCGGCGGTGAAGCCTTCGGCCTGCGTGCCAAAGCCAAAAACTTTTCCATGGAAGAAATGGCGGAAGGGATAACTTTTGCCCATGAACGTGGCGTAAAAGTTTATGTAACAGCTAATATACTGGCTCATAATGATGATCTTCCACAGGTGGAGGAGTATTTCAGAGAGCTGAAGAAAATAGGCCCGGATGCACTGATTATTTCAGATCCGGCTGTTTTTATGCTGGCGGGGGAAATATGCCCGGAAATTGAACGCCATATCAGCACCCAGGCCAATAATACGAATTATGGAACGTATCGTTTCTGGTATAACCTGGGGGCCAAACGAGTGGTTTCGGCCAGAGAACTGTCTCTGGCCGAGATTGAAAAAATCCGCCGGGAAATACCGGAAGATATGGAAATAGAGACTTTTATTCATGGAGCCATGTGCATTTCTTACTCCGGCAGATGCCTTCTGAGCAGTTATTTTACGGGACGGGATGCCAACAGGGGTGCATGTACCCATCCCTGCCGATGGAAATATTATGTGATGGAAGAGCAGCGTCCTGGAGAATATCTTCCGGTTTTTGAAAATGAGCGGGGCACATATATTTTTAACTCCAAAGATCTGTGTATGATCGAGCATATTCCGGATCTTATAAAAGCCGGAATTGACAGTTTCAAAATTGAAGGACGGATGAAGACAGCTCTGTATGTGGCAACTGTGGCCAGAACATACAGGAAAGCCATTGATGATTATCTGAAGGATCCCGGGCTTTATGAAAAGAACATGGACTGGTACCGCAGCCAGATAGGCGGCTGTACCTACCGTCAGTTTACGACAGGCTTTTTTTACGGAAAACCGGATGAAACTTCTCAGATTTATGACAGCAACACTTATATCAAAGGATATACTTTTCTGGGAATTGCAGATGAGACTGATGCGAAAGGGCGATGTCACATAATACAGAAAAACAAATTTTCCACAGGGGAAGAAATTGAAGTGATGAAGCCGGACGGAAGAAATATCCGTACGATAGTAAAAGGAATTTATGACGATGAGGGAAACGCCATGGAAAGCGCTCCCCATCCTCAGCAGAGTCTCTGGATTGATTTAGGAATGTCCCCTGACCGTTTTGATCTTCTGCGGCGGGAAGAAGCCTCTGCGCAGCTTTAACACCGCATTTTTTTCTATGCGCGAAACATAGGAACGGCTGATGCCAAGTCGGTTTGCAATCACTTTCTGGGTGGATTCCTGTTCTCCTGACAGGCCATAGCGAAGTTTCAGGACCAGTCGCTCCTGTTCCGTCAAAAGAGAATCCATCAGGGAATAAAGAAGCGTAATATCTTCTTTCAGGGCGCAGGTGTCGACAGCATCCGGTCCGGTACTCTCAATAATGTCCATCAGATGAATTTCATTGCCTTCTTTATCCATACCGATTGGTTCATATAAAGAGACCTCCCTGGAGGTCTTTTTTTTGCCTCTGAGCATCATCAGAAGCTCATTTTCAATACAACGAGCTGCGTATGTAGCAAGCCGGTTTCCCTTCGTGCTGTCAAACGTGGAAATGGCTTTGATCAGGCCAATCGTACCAATGGATATCATGTCATCAATATCAGTTTCCGTACACTGGTATTTCTTGACGATATGTGCAACCAGACGCAGGTTGCGTTCAATTAAAATACTTCTGGCATTTTCATCACCCTGCTGGTACTTTTGAAGATAAAGTTGTTCCTCCGTGGCGGACAATGGTTTTTGAAAAGTTTTCAAAATTCACCTCGAAGGGGGATTTATTTTATTCTATGTCAGTTTTTCGTTTTCTGTGCTTTTCCAGCCGGCACACAGATAAAGAAAGCATAAAAAAGCGAAATATTGCTGTTCTAGTATGGCAGATAACGGAAAGATATGTTATAATTTTTTTATTCTATTCTTCAGGTGCATTTCGCACATTTTCCCATCCAAAAAATACATACAGGAGGTTTTATGTTTGGAAGTGTTATATCTGCGGTCATTCTTGGCGTAGAAGCACATAGAGTTATGGTAGAGGCAGATGTCAGCAGCGGTCTGCCGGGCATTTCTATTGTAGGGTGTTCTTCGGAACAGGGAAGAGGAGCGCAGGAGAGAGTCAGAACGGCGCTCCGTAACGCAGGCTGTCTGCTGCCGCCGCGAAGAATAACCGTTAATCTGGCTCCGGCAGGCCTGAAAAAGTCTGGCGCCGGATTTGATCTTCCGGTGGCAGCGGCACTTTTGATTGCAGCCGGCTGCATTTCTTCGAAAAGCCTGGAGGGAATTTTGATTTCCGGAGAATTGAGCCTGGATGGCCAGGTGCGTAAAGTTCCGGGAATCCTGCCTATGATACTGCTGGCAAAAGAACTGGGCTGCAGGGGATGTATTGTGCCTATGGAAAACAGTTCCGAGGGGAAGTATGTGGAGCAGATGAATATCATAGGAATTCGGCATTTGACGCAGCTGCTGACATTTTGCAGAGAAGGGAAAATTCCTGAGCAGGCAGGGGAAAATGCGGCGGCATTGCCGGAAGAAGAAATGGATTTTTCGGATATAAGGGGGCAAAAACTGGCGAAACGGGGTGCGCTGGCGGCAGCGGCGGGTTTCCACAACCTTCTGATGACAGGACCGCCGGGAAGCGGAAAAACCATGGTGGCCAGGAGAATCCCGGGAATTCTGCCGGATCTGTCCGGACAGGAGAAAATAGAAGTTATGAAGATACAAAGCATTGCAGGACTTCTGACTGATGGAAAAATACCGGGAGGCAGGAGACCTTTCCGGGCGCCGCACCATACCCTGTCACTTCAGGCGCTGACAGGGGGCGGGCAGATTCCAAGACCCGGAGAGATGACGCTGGCTCACCGGGGTGTCTTATTCACCGGTGGAACGACCACAAGATATTGTGGTCGCAAAAATGGAGCCGTGAAAGTGGCGTAAACACGGGCTTTCTGCAAATTTTGGATTGAAAACCCGCATAAAACCTACATTTATG
>JBMNRA010000053.1:0-18793 GCA_050944415.1 Ruminococcus sp. | reverse complement strand
TCTGTAAGATTTTATTTAGTCGCATAAATAAATTTTACACCAAGAGCCAGGTCTTGCACAGACCTGGCTCTTATTCTCTGTAAAAAAGTGCTGCCGCACTAATTATTTAGTGCGACAGCCCCTTTTTGTCTGCTTCAATGGTAAAATGGCTTTACCTGTAAACACAAGAGGGAGGTTTCTATGACTTTACGCCATTTAAAAATATTTATTGCCGTGGCTGAAACGAAAAGCATGAGTGCGGCAGCCAGACGCTGTTTCATCACTCAGCCCACTGTAAGCCAGACCATCCATGAACTGGAAGAACACTATCATACAAAGCTGTTTGAGCGCCTGTCACGAAAACTGTATATTACGGAAGCCGGAAAGAATCTGCTCTCCCACGCCCGGCAGGTGATTGATCAGTTCGACCATCTGGAACAGAGCATGCAGAACAGTGCTGTTAATCAGCCTCTTCGGATCGGTGCGACTCTTACGGTTGGTGTCTGTCTGCTCCCCCATATTCTGAATGATTTCAGCACAATTATGCCGGAAGTTTCCACTTATTCCTGCATCAGCAACACTGCTGACATTGAACAGAAACTGCTGGATTCCAGTCTGGATATCGGCATCGTGGAGGGCAATATCAAATCTTCTGATTTAATTTCCATTCCCATGGTCGAAGACTTTCTGGTACTGATCTGCAGCAAAGGCCATCCTTTTGCTCTGCGTGACAAGATCTTTGCCGCCGAGCTGGAGGGAAAGAATTTTGCCATGCGGGAGGAAGGCAGCGGCACCCGGGCCCTTTTCGAACATTATCTTCACCGCCATAATCTCAAAGTAAACATTGCATGGGAAGCCAGCAGTCCCATGGCGATAAAAAATGCCGTTATATACAATGTAGGCCTTTCTGTCATTTCGGTACGCCTTCTTCAGGACGAAATTCTAAGCGGCGATATCTATGCCATATGCAACCCTTACAATGAATGGGACCGCTCTTTCAAACTGGTTTACCATAAGAATAAATTTCTTACTCCCGCCATTGAACAGATACGTGAAATCCTGAAACATTACCGCAGACCAGATCTTTTGGATTACATAAAAACAGGGACGCTGATAAACACAGAAGAGCATCCGATTTCATCCAAATGAAACCGATGCTCTCCCAACCTGTTACAGTTCTACCCAGACATTTCCTTTCTCGTTGCTTTCCACGCAGGCGTCTACGAAACGAACGCCGTGAATGCCGTAATCAATATCCGGATAATCGTACTGTTTTCCCTCTGCACCATTCTTACGTGCAATGACGTCTTTGCAGAACAGTTCATAAATATTTCCAAAAGCCTCATAGTATCCCTCCGGATGACCTGCCGGAAGATGGGACATGGCCAGACTTTCCGCACCGTTATAGTCTCTGTTCATTGCCAGATACTGCACCGGTTCTCCCAGGCGGGCATATTTCAGCAGCCCTGCTGTTCCGTGATACCATTCCAGACTTCCTTCCGTACCATAGATCCGGATCCGTACATCCGCATCCTGCCCCACAGCTACTATGGAGGACCAGAGATTTCCGGACGCTCCGTTGCTCAGCTGCAGCATCACATTACTGTTGGTCTCCAACGGAATATCATCTACCGTATAATCAAATCTTGCCAGTACTTTCGTAATCGTGAGTCCCGTTGCCGCATGAAGAAGAGCTTCCAGATGAGTACCGATGTCAACGGTACACAATGATCCGTTCGCTCTGGAAGGATCGATTCTCCACATTTTTTTCCTGGTTTCCTCATCCCGTAGGTTTAAAAGCAGCCAATCCTGGGGATATTCCGTGGTAACATATACGATTTTTCCGATTTTTCCCGATTCCACAATCTCTCTTGCCTGATGAACCATAGCATATCCAAAATAGGAGTAGGTAACGCCAAAGCAAAGATTTTTTTCCTCGGCAATCCGTTTCAGATCCTTTGCCTGTTCGACAGTGGAAGTTACCGGTTTGTCACAGATGACATGGATCCCTTTTTCCAGAAACAGCTTGGCGATATCGTAATGCGTATCATTAGGTGTGGTAATGGCTACGAAATCAATGCCGTCTTCCCTTTTGGATTCCGCCTCAGCCATTTCCTGATAATTGGCATACACTCTTGTGGGATCATCAACTCCCCACTGCTCAGCCGCTTCTTTGTTTTTCTCCGGATTTCTGGTGAAACATCCGCAGACCAGGTTCGCATATCCGCCCATGAAAGCTCCCCGTCTGTGCACGTCACCGATAAAAGCTCCGTTGCCTCCTCCAATCATACCGTATTTCAGCTTCATAATATACCTCCTTTTTCTATGGTAAAAGGGTGTCCGTTCCAGACACCCTTTCAGCTACCCCCAATATCTCTTAAAAGCCCAATCAGATTTTAACGATTTCGCCTGTCTCCAACGCTTTCTGCGCTGCTTCGCAAATCTGTGTAGCAGCTGTTCCGTCATGAACAACCACACCCGGCGTCTTTCCGTTCATAACGCAGTCTACAAATTCTTTCATCTCTTCCACATATGCCTGCTGAAAACGTTCCGGGAAGTTACGTACACATTCCTGCACAGCTCCCGTCTTATCGTAAATCATTGCCAGATTCTTTGCCGGTACCGGGCTCACACGGATACTTCCCTCTGTACCGATAATCTCTGTTTCAATATGATAACCGTGAACAGCTGCCCTTCCTACATGAAGCTGTCCCATAGCGCCGTTTTTAAATCTGAATGTGGCGCATGCAGTTTCCACATCTCCCTGTTCTGTAAATCTGGGATGTTTTACTGTGCTTCCGATTGCGAAAACCTCTGAAGGCTCGTCCTGTAAGAACCAGCGCATCAGGTCGATGTCATGACTGGCCATATCCATCATGATTCCGCCGCTCTTGGGAACGTAACCGCTGTCCAGAAGGGATTCTGCATCTGCATCGGGATCCACGCCTGTGGCTTTAACCAGATAGGGTTTTCCAATAACTCCCTCTTCGATTTTTTTCTTTGCGTATGCATAAGAGGGATCATAACGACGCATGAATCCCAGCATAAATACCAGATCAGGATACTGCTGCACTTCTTTTTCTGTCTTGATACATTCTTCCAGAGTAACAGCCAGCGGTTTTTCACAGAAAATATGTTTTCCTGCTTTCAGAGCCAGAGAAATCTGCTCCGGATGGAAAGTAGACGGAGAAACAATAACTACCGCATCAATATCCGGATCGTTGCACATTTCTGCAAAATCAGAATATGTCTTGGATACTCCCAGATGCTCCTTTGCATATGTAAGCTCTGCATCCACTACGGAACATGCTGCTACCAGCTCTGCCCCCGGAACCCCAAATGCCAGATTGTTTGCGTGGGCGCGTCCCAGTCTTCCCAGACCCACAATACCAATTCTTACTTTTTTCATTTTTTCTCTCCTTATCCGATCAACACAATTTATACAGAAGCAAACGCTCTGCCTCCGTACTTTTAAATGTATCATAACAAAGTGCACCATACAATTCTTTATAAATATTGCACTGTTTCCATACTTTTTCGCACTGTTTTTCATGAAATATGCATTTGTCAAAGAATTTTTTTATCGTTTTTCTGCCTATTCTGTCCAGTCCTTGCATATATCCACCCAGCCGCTGCTTCCGGAATACTTTTCAAGCTCCGGCAGCGTCAGTTCAATGGCACTGTTGCTGCTTCCGCATGCAGGATAAACCGTTTCAAATCTCTCCAGCGATTTGTCCAGCCACACTGCCGTACCTTCTTTTACAGCAAAGGGACATACACCCCCGATTTTATGCCCGGTCATGGATTCCACTTCTTCGGGGGACAGCATTTTCGCCTTGGTATGGAAAAAATCCTTATATTTTCTGTTGTCAATTCTTGCATCTCCGGCAGCCACAATCAATACACAGCCCTCTCCCACTTTAAAAGACAAGGTTTTTGCAATTCTTGCCGGCTCGCATCCTACCGCCTGTGCCGCCAACTCCACCGTTGCGGAGGAAACGTCAAATTCCAGAATCCGCTCTTCCATGTTAAACTGCTTAAAATACTCTCTCACTTTTTCTATTGCCATTTTTCTCCTCCTCAAGGTGCATAAAACCGGTAAGCTTTCCCTTTCTGGGGAAGCTCCGCCGCCATTATCAGCCGTTTCAAACCGTCTGCAGCAATCAACACCACCGTCTCTTCGTGGACAAATTCCACGATATTTCTGTCAAACAGCACATTGGCCCTGGCCGGAAACTCTTCATCTCCTTCCCAGAACAGAAAACGGATGGGCAGACAATCAAAAACCTGCGCTTCAAATCCGGCGTCTGAGTAGGAAATACGTTCAAATCCCAGCTTCTCCCCCGCCTTTATAAGCTCCTTCAGATGACCGTTGAACGTTCTGGCAAAGGGATCCACCGTCTGGTCAAAAAATGCTTTGGTAAAAACTCCTGCTCTGGGAACGTCCCGAAATGGGACCCATTCTCCTGAAAGCCGGGGTTTTTCTTTGGAATAATAAAACAGATGGTAAATATTCATAGTAGTATTAAAATCCACAGGCGCATCAGGATTATCTTTCTCAGATATTTCTCCCGTTTTAGGATTGATCTGATAATCCTGTCCGTAATACTTCAATGTCAGCATATTGTCATCGTATCCACTTAAACCCAGGGCTTCATACCTTTCCTTAAAATTCCAGGTACACGCCATTTTTTTCCATTCTTCCTTCACTTTCGTGTAATTATCCTGATAATCAAATTCCTGCATAGTTTCCTCTTTCTTTCAGATCAAAAACTTCTGATCTGATCCTCCGTCTCATCCGTTGTCTTTTTAATTTCTTTGATCTGCACATAATACCCTGCATTTTCGTTGACTTTCACATAAACCCGCTCTCCTGCTTTATGTCCGAGAACAGCCCTTCCAATAGGCGATTCCGTACTTATCTTTCCGTCCAGCGAATTCCCTCTGATAGAAGTCACCAGCTTGAAAACCTCTGTCTCATCATCATCCTCAAAATACAAGGTCACCGTATTATTAAGACCGACCTCATCCGCCCCCGAAGTATCCTCCACGATCTCAGAATTTTTCAGCATTCTCTCCAGATAACGGATTCTGCTTTCGTTTCGGTTCTTATCCTTTTTCGCGGCATAATACTCGAAATTTTCGCTCAAATCTCCCTGAGCTCTCGCCTCTTTCACTGCTTCCAGCGCTTCTTTACGCACCACCAGTTTCCGATACTCAATTTCATCTTTTATTTTCTGAACATCATCTCTGGTCAACTGATTCTTCATGTTCTTTCCTCCCCGCTATTCTTCCTGCAAGGTCACTTTTGCCGATACCGGATTATGATCTGCATATTTGAATTCCTCATCCAGCGTCTCCACACTCTCCAGCGCCACATTGGGAGAGAGAATAAATCCGTCAAGCATATAATACTGCGTATTCTCCGACTGGGGATCATAGGGCTCATTCAGCAGCCGTGCTGTGGGAACAGAGACGTCATTTGCAAAAGACCATCCCTCACCCAGACCGGCTGTATCAATGCTTCCCGGCTGAAAATGAGACACATCCGTCAGCGGATATTCCTCCAGCCCGATATCGTCAAACATCTGATTGAAATCTCCGCCGGCAATCACATAATTGCCCTTATCATATTCCTGTCCGAGAAACTCAAAGAGCTGGCGGGTCTGTGCCTCTCTTCCTTCCCCGTCATCATAGGCTTCCAGGTGAAGATTCACCAATACCAGCTCTCTCTCAGAATCTTCCAGGGGCACTCGCTGAACCATCAGACACCGCTTCAGCTGGCAAAGACGCACCGGCCAGTCAAAGGATGTGGGCAGCGATATCCGCCGGGCATCACGGACTCCATACTGATTCAGAGTCACCAGTCCTCCCTCCACTTTTCCTATAGGCGGAAGAGGATAGGGAACATAGGCGCATCTGAAATTGACGGCATAGGTCATGGAGCATCCCGGATATGCTTCCATCAGATATTCCGCCTCGTCAATGTAATGGGAGCGTTTGGACTCCCGGTCCACTTCCTGCAGGAAAGTTACATCAGCTTTGACATCATAAATGATATCTGCAATGCCCTGCATATTGTCAAGCACAGTCTGACGGGAATCAACATTAACCATTTTCCCTCCATCCATGAAGAAATCCTGGTTTTTGCCCAGTCCGCCATATCCGATGTTAAAGGTCATAACACTGAGCGTATCTCCTTCCCTGACCGTCTTTTCACCGCTGCCTTCCACCGACACCTCCTCTTCCCG
This sequence comes from Ruminococcus sp., assembly GCA_050944415.1. Classification (GTDB taxonomy): domain Bacteria; phylum Bacillota; class Clostridia; order Lachnospirales; family Lachnospiraceae; genus Ruminococcus_G. The sequence goes on along the minus strand of JBMNRA010000053.1, from coordinate 12,563 downwards.
GGCAGGCTTATATTCACTGACCTGCAGAAATATCAGAAGGGCAGCCGCCAGCGCCGCGCACACGGCTGCCAGCAGAGCAATAAATTTTAAAACTTTTTTCATCGGGCAATCACCTCAGTCTGTCCTTTTTTCATTGTGCTTATGATACCATGAGGCAGCAATATTTACAAGCAACGGAAATTTTCTAAATCCGTATCTCACCTTGTCTTTTGTGTACATCTTTCTGTATCAGTTTGTAAACCGTTGCAGTGACGGGCACAGCCAACAACATTCCCAAGATTCCTCCGAAGCCGCCTCCTACGGTAACCGCAGCAAGAACCCAGATACCCGGAAGTCCTACAGAAGATCCTACAACTCTGGGATAAATCAGATTGCCTTCGATCTGCTGCAGAATAACGATAAAAACCAGAAAACCGACCGCCTTTACCGGATCCACTGTAAAAATCATGAAAGCCCCCACAAAAGCTCCCAGATACGCACCCACTACCGGAAGAATGGCGGTAGCTCCAATCAATGTTCCCACCATACCGGCATAAGGGAACCTAAGGATAAACATCCCGGCAGTACAAAGGCATCCCAGAATTACCGCTTCCGTACACTGTCCCACAATATATCTGGTAAATGTATCATGAGCTGTTCTCAGTACAAGAGCCAGTCTTGCATAATACTTCTCCTTCAGGTAAGTCTTTGCCAATGTTTTAAACTGCAAAAAAAGCTTTTCTTTGCCGGAAAGTATGTATATGGAAAAGATCAGAGCCACAACCAGAGTAACGATCATGGAACCGACACGTCTGAGCACATACACGGTAGATGAAAAGATATTGCTTAAACCGCTGGAAAGGTGTTCAGCCGCTTTCTGAAAAAAACGCGGCCAGTCAACATCCAGAGATTCCAGAAAACTCTGCAGCTGCGGCCAGTTTCTGTCAGAGGAATCTGCCCAGGATACCAGACGGGAAACAGCTTTCGGAATTTCCTGCACCAGGACGCCGATGGCCTGAGTCAACTGAGGGATAACAATCAAAATCACCAGTGCCATGAGTGCAATGATAACCGCAATTGCCCCCAGAATGCTCACCGGCCGCCGTATTTTATAAATAACAGTACCTTCTTTTTTAAAACAGGGAATTTTCTCTATCCGCGCAACCAGAATATTGAGAACATAGGCGGCAGCACATCCTAATACCAAAGGCCTGGCAATATTTGCCGCCATACTGAAAAATCCCAGTATCGAATCGCTGTATTTCAGCAGAAATGCCAGTAGAGCCAACATGATTACTATCCATATTATTTTCTTTCTATTCATAAAATTCTCCATTCTCTGTCTTTTCCTTAACGGCATAAATTACTCTCCCTTACTTACGCTTATCATACATGCCTGCCACAGAAAAGTAAAGAGGAGAGCAATGACCCTTTCTTATATATGTTCACAGTAATTTCATTTCTTTTTTTCTTAATGTATACAACGAGATCGGAGGTATAAGAAATGTATTCATTATTAAACAGCAAGACGGCTTCTTTTACATACAAACAATGGGTTCACTATTTTAAGAGAAATGCGAAAAGACGGCTTACTGTCTGCTTCGCCCGGGAGACCCGCCTGGATGATTCATATAAAAAACTCATTTTTCCTTCCATCACGGCTTTTGAAAGAGGCGAAAACAGCAACGGGGCCTTTCTGAAAGCAGCGGCGGCAAAGTTCTCAGACAGAATTAAGGATCCCTCTTACGCAAAAGCGATCGAATGGTTTATCCGGGAAGAAAATATTCATTCATACTATCTGGCTGAATATATGGGATGGCACGGAATACCCAGGAGAACAAAGGTACCTCTTAACCGGATTTTTCGGATGCTCCGCCGAACTATGGGAATCCGCTCTGAGGTAACCGTCCTTGTAACAGCGGAAATCATCGCTCTTTCTTATTATTCCGCCCTTGGCAATGCGACAGAATCCGAAGCGCTCAAGAGCATCTGCCGCCAGATGCTCCATGATGAACTGCCCCATGTTATTTTTCAGTCCTATACGCTGAACCATTTCAAAAACACCTTCCTGACAGACGGAGTGCGGGTTTTACTGATGGAGGCTTCATGTCTGGCTGTCTGGATCGCTTACGGAAACGTATTTCGCGCAGGCGGATATGGATTTTCAAAATTTCTGTCTGAAAGCCTGGGATATCTGCGTCAGTCCATGCGGCTGGCCGAAATGTAACGTTCATCTGTCTTTTTCCCGACGAAAGGCAGCCCGGAAAGCAATCAATTATGCTTTCCGGGCTGCCTGCGGATTTAAAAAAACAATACTGTCCTGTTAAATTATCATGCCTGATCAATCAGTTCCTGTGCCATGGATACCAGATCGCTCTTGGACACATTGTCATCCATTGACTGTAAAACATAAGAAGCGCCGTCATCTTCCCATGAAACAGTCTGAACGTTGAAAACAGTCGGTTCATCGGCTCCGTAGCTGAATACGATATCACCGGACTCCGCAGCCGCCTTGTCTTCTTCCGTCATCTCGTAATCCGCCGGTACAAACTTATTGGTATACTGGCTGTACTCCAGGTTGACATCCTGATAATTCATCTCCTCTGTGTTCTTCTGCCAGGCCTCTGCCTCGTCTCCCTCTTCTTCTGCCGCGTCTATTTTAGCCTGATCCTCCGCGCTTTTTACATCGAGGGAAATACTGCTGCCATCCTTTCCGTAGCGGAAATCCAGAGACTTGAATTCCTCCGCCGCGCTGCCGTTCTCATCCCGCAGAGCTCCGTCTACCACTGACGCTTCCTCAAAATTGTAGCCATTCTGGAAAGTTTCCACCAGATTCGGAGAAATTCCCAGATCCTTCTCCATCTGCTCTGCAGACGGAAATTCCGTATAGGTAGGCTCCGAACTGGAGGTAGCCGTCATGCTTACGATTCTTCCTGCCGCAAACACACTGGTTCCCAGAACCATTGTTGCTGCTGCCGCAATTACTACGCCTTTCTTTAAACTGAATCTGCGTGCGTGTTTATCCATGATATCCTGCTCCTTTCTTTCCGGCAAATGCATCAATGTGGCATTTACCTTATCATGAAAACTTTCTGGTACCGCCGGAAAGGTATTTCCCCAATCTGTTTTTTTCATATTGCAACCCACCTTCTAAATATTTTTTCAGTATATCCCGACCCTTCGCCAGTCTGCTCTTTACTGTGCCGGAAGGGATACTCAGCGTTTCTGAAATTTCGTTCACCGAGTAGCCTTCTATATAATGGAGTACTACAACTATGCGGAACCGGGGCTTCAGCCGGCGAATGGCCTGATAGAGTTCTGAGTAATCTTCCCCTTCTTCCGCCGTCTCATGTTCCGCCCATTCTTCCCAGGGAACAGATATTCTGGCTTTTCTCTGTTGACTGTAGCATTCATTGATCACAATGCGGGTCAGCCAGGTTTTGAAGTAGGACTCCTCTTTCAATGTATTCAGTTTTTCATATGCTTTTAAAATTCCTTCCTGAACAGCATCCTCACACAGGGTATCATTATGGAGAATCGTCTTCGCCACATGATACAGAGTCGTTTCCGCCGCCAGTACATTCTCCGCAAAAGTTTTTTTATCCACTGGAACATCCTTACCTTTCCAAGTATCCAAACAAATCATGGCGCCTTTTTTTGTTTTACATTAATTAGATGCAGCAGATTCCCATCAGGTTCATTTTTTCAGTATAACAGAAAAATATTTTTTCCGATACCTGTAATCCGCAGTTCATCCCTTGATACAATCTGCTGAAACGGCTATAATGAAATTCAAAATATTAAAAGGATGTTGTAACAATGAAGGAATACAAAATTTTAATTGCCGACGATGAAAAGGAAATTGCCGATCTGCTGGAAGTCTATCTGAAAAATGACGGTTATCAGGTGTTCAAATTTTATAATGGCGCCGATGCTCTGAAATGTATTCAGTCCGAAACCCTGAATCTGGCCATTTTGGATGTCATGCTCCCGGACATGGACGGTTTTGCGCTTTGCCGCGAGATCCGCAGGCAGTATTTCTACCCCATCATAATGCTGACGGCAAAGGTTGCCGATACCGACAAAATCATGGGACTTACCATCGGAGCCGACGACTACATAACCAAACCTTTTAATCCTCTGGAAGTGACTGCCAGAGTGAAAACACAGCTGCGCCGCTATCTGAAGTATAATAACGCTTCCTCTGTTTCAGACAAAGAAACCGACCCTGACGAATACGATATCCGGGGTCTTGTCATTAATAAAAATGCCCACAGATGTACCTTATATGGAAAAGAGATTACGCTGACACCCATTGAATTTTCTATACTGTGGTATCTGTGCCGGCATCAGGGAAAAGTCATTTCTTCGGAAGAGCTCTTTGAACAGGTCTGGGGCGAAAAATTTCTGGACAACAACAACACCGTTATGGCTCACATCGGAAGGCTCCGTGAAAAATTAAAAGAACCTGCCAGAAAACCGAAATTTATTAAAACCGTATGGGGAGTGGGGTATACTATTGAATAAGGAAAAGAACGAATACCGGCAGCTTCAGGCAAAAATTATTATCAGAACCGTCCTTCTGGCGCTGGGCTCCGTCATTGCCACCATCGCCATTTACAATATTTTTCTGGCAGACCGCTTCGCCAATGCGGTGGTGGGGTTTATGAACCACTTTATCTATCACGATTACAACGCGGCTATGTCTGCCTATCAGCAGGTATTCCGAAATCATATGGATCTGTATATACTGGCGGCCATACTGATCATATTCCTTATCGCCATGTGGATATACGTAAGGGGATTCACCAGGTATTTTAATGAAATCAACCGGGGAATCGACGCACTGATCGAAGAGAATACCGGGGAAATTCTGCTTTCTCCCGAACTGAACGCGACGGCGCGGAAAATCAATCAGATCAAACATACACTGGAGCAGAGAAAACGGACGGCCGAGTCAGAAGAACAGCGAAAAAATGATCTGGTTTTTTACCTGGCCCATGACCTGAAAACTCCCCTCACCTCCGTCATCGGATATCTGACCCTTCTGCGGGATGAAAAACAGATATCGGAAGCGCTCAGAGAAAAATATTTATCTATTTCCCTGGAAAAGGCGGAACGTCTGGAAGATCTGATCAATGAATTTTTCGAGATTACCAGATTTAATCTCACCCACATTACGCTTGCATACAGCCGGGTAAACCTGACCCGTCTGCTGGAACAGCTGATCTTTGAATTCCAACCGATGCTGATGGAAAAAAACTTAACCTGCACCCTGGAAGCTCTGCCGGATCTGATGATCCGCTGCGATACCGACAAGATGCAGCGTGTATTTGACAACCTGCTTAGAAACGCCGTAAATTACAGCAGCGAGGGCAGCATCATAACCATTTCCGCCCTTGCTGCAGATGAAAAACTGAAAATAACCTTTATCAATTCCGGCAATACCATTCCACCGGAAAAACTGAATCGTATTTTTGAACAGTTTTATCGTCTGGATACCGCCAGAACTTCCAAAAACGGCGGAGCCGGCCTGGGACTTTCCATTGCGAAAGAAATTGTGGAACTTCACGGCGGAACCATAATCGCCGAAAGCCGGAATGAAGTTACCTCATTTCAGGTAACCCTTCCCCTTTCGTAGGAAAATCGTAAGATTTTCGCATGGGAAAAGTAAAAAACAGAGCCTTTATTTTTGTTATACTTTTTACAAAGATAAAGGCTCTGTTCCTGTAAAGCGAGGTATGTATTATGAAGAATAAAAAAGTAACTATCTGTCTTTTGATTCTGTATCTTCTGGCTCTTGTCTGGATCGTACTTTTTAAAGTACAGTTTTCCTTCAGAAACCTGCCGCATATCCGGAATATCAATCTGATTCCTTTCGGCGCTTCCACCGTTATCAACGGGAAAACTGACTATGACGAAATCATTGCCAATTTTCTGGTATTCATTCCCTATGGCCTGTTTGCCGGCATACTCCTGGAAAAACGCTCTCTGTTCAGTAAAATCGCTCCCGTCTTTTTCACCAGCCTGGCTTTTGAATCCATTCAGTTTATTTTTGCCATAGGCGCCAGTGATATTACGGATCTCATCATGAACACTCTGGGCGGTCTGGCGGGTATCGGCTGTTTCTCTTGTTTTCATCTGTTTTTAAAAGACAACACCGTCCGGATACTCAATATCATCTGTCTGACCGGCGCCGTCCTGCTGTTTGCCTTCACGGGCGTGATTCTGTTGTTTAACATGTAAGCAAATCTTCTTCAGCCGTTTTCCCAGCCGGCTCAGCAGTTCATTTGAAATTGTGCCGGCCCAGGAGGCGGCCATATCCGCAGAGATAAACAAATCGCCGGACTTGCCGATAAAAACCACCTCTTCCCCGGAACAGGCTCCGGGAATCTCCGTCACATCCAGAAACAGCTGATCCATACAGACCCTGCCGATGACAGGCGCCTTCTTCCCTTTGATCAGCGCATATCCCCGGTTGGACATCTGCCGGGGTATGCCATCCGCATATCCAACCGATACCACCGCCGCTTTCATTTCCCTGTCCGCCGTATAGGCCAGCCCGTAACCGATCTGTTCTCCCGGGTGCAGATCCCTGACACAGGCAATTCTGGCTTTCAGCTCCAACACCGGTTCCAGACGCAGACTGCTTCGTACAGTATCCGCCGGTCTGCTTAAAACGCCGTACAGCGCGATCCCCACCCTGGCCAGATCGTACTGCAGTTCCGGGTAATTCATCACTCCGTAGCTTCCCTGAAGGTGGGTCCGGAATCCCCGGATGCCTGCCTGATGGAGTCTGGCAATCAGCCGGTTATAGGCTTTAATCTGTCCCTTCGTAAATTCTCTCTCTGCCAGGCCGCTGCCGTCAGATACGCACAGATGAGAAAAGACTCCTGTAATCTTCAGATTTTTCATCTCCCACATGGCCGCAATTTTCTCGTAATCCGTGCTCCTTTCCCCCAGCCGGTGCATTCCCGTATCCACGCCGATATGTACCTCCAGCTTCTGCCCGAACCGGTTCAGCGTTTTCCCATATTCATAATCCAATACCGTCTGTGTCAGGCGGTACTCCTTCAATTCCGAAAACATCCCGGGGTGCGTATACCCCAGAACCAGAATCTCACCGGCAATGCCGGCCTTCCTCAGCTCCATTCCTTCCTCCGCGGAGGCAACACAGAAATGATTCACGCCCATCTGCTGCAGCGCCGCGGAAATCGGAAGGGCTCCATGTCCATAACCATCCGCCTTGACCGCCGGCATCAAACGGCATCCTGACGGCAGAAGGTTCTGAAACTGCCGGACATTATTTTTCAGATGATCCAGATTTATCTCTACCCACGCTCTGTTTTTCTGATACATTTATCTCTCCGCCTTTCTTTAAAGAAACAGACTGCCCTCTGAAGCATCCACGCCGCCAAAAACGAAACCAGACAGACGGCCAGGAAATTCAGGAATGTGTTTTCAATCAGCCAGCCAGTCATCCCGGTAAGTTTCGCAAATCCGCGAATTCCAATGATAACGGCGGGATGTATGACATAAACCCAGGCAGAACAGTCCCTCATCCACTTTATCGAATCCCCTCTGACCTTCAGCAGCAACTGAAACAGAAAAAACATGACAAAGGGCAGGGCCAGATACATACTGTTATGGCGCTGCATATGCCAGATACGGGACAGGCTCCCCTCTGCCAGCATAACCAGAAAAGAAACCGCCAGCCCCCGTCCGCAGGTTTTTGACGGCAGAGGGCATCTGAAAGCCAGTACTCCCAGCAGAAGGAAAAGAGGCGCAAAAAAGATACCGTTTCTGCTATAACTGCTTATCATAAAAACCCTGCGGTAAAAAACAGACAGCCACGGAAATCTTTCGGCAATGCCGTACCAGCTGTCCCCCAGAACTCCCAGACAGTAGGCCGTCGCGGAAAAAATCGCCGCACATTTTAAAGAAATCCTGGACAATACCAGCAGAAGCAGCCCTCCTATCATTACAGCCGGAAAGTACCACAGATGATAAAAGGTTCCGTCAAAAAACAACATCCTCAGAAACGCTTTGACACCGCCGGGCAGACTGCCGGCATAGATATTAACCGGCAGATACAGAAAAATGGCTCCCAGATACAAGAGCAGGGTTTTTCTGTAAAATTTTTTTACTCTGTCCATCTGCTTATATCCGCCTGTGATACAGGGGCCCATAACAAAAAATCCCGTGACCATAAAAAAGAACGGTACTGCCACACGGAAAATACAGCAGGTGATAATAAAATCAAGACTGCTGCTCCAGATGGAAAAGGGCGCCGTATGTATGGCCACAACCATTACTGCCGCAGCCGTCCGAAAAAAATCCAGCCCTCTATACTGCTTCCCTGCCGTCTTCCTTTCTCCATACACTGATGATCATCCCTCCTTCATTAGTCCCCGAAATATCACAGACTTTATCTTCGGGAAGTTCAATTTCCCTGTCCTCTCTGACAGCAAGATAAAAAATTTCTGTCACCGCCCCGTCTTTTCTCCAGCAAAAAGGATTTTTCTGATTGGAAAACCGTTTTAAAAAAGAAATATACTCTTCCAGAGTCATATCTTTCTCCGTCATGATCATGGAATGTGGATATCCCACGTACCGGAAATGCCAGGGTTCTGCCCCGATACCTGTCACAGGCTCCTTGCCTTCCGGGTACCGCTCAACAAACCCAAATTCCGGCGCCTTTCTCCGGAATCTGCCGCAGATGCCTCCTGCCGGAAAGGAGGGACATATCTCATCAATGGGCTGTCTGTTTTCCGCCAGGTCAACTGCAAGTCCGGTCTGGTGCTCGCTGTGTCCGGGGAGAGCCACATACCGCCGGGTAAACCCACGGCCGTTTTCTTTCAGACTGGTCTCCCATATCTCTTCCTGTTCTCTCTGCGTTCTGAAGCCGCTTACCGCAGTAATCAAATCTTCACAGTAAAGACTTTTCATCAGTTTTTTCAGAAAAATCCCCGCTTTTAAATTCATGAGAATCTCTCTTTCTCCTTCCAATGCAGAGATCAGATCCTTTCTGTCGGGATATCCCCGCAGAGGGAATCCCGGCGAGACCAGAATCAACTCCCCCCGGCTGGAATCTTTTTCTGTCAGCGTTACCTTTTTCATGTTATCTCAACCCCATTTCCAGCAGTTTATCCAACATTTGCTCAAAAGATATGCCCGCCGCTTTCATCATATTTGGATATCGGCTATGCACAGTGAATCCCGGTATGGTATTGACCTCATTAAAATAGATCTCTCCGTCCGGGGTAAGGAACATGTCAACCCGGGCAAAATAAGAGCATTTGAGCAACCGGTAAATTTTCACTGCTGTTTCTTTCAGCTGCTTCGTTTTCTCCGGACTGATTCTGGCCGGAACATGGATTTTTGAAGTTTTCAATGAATATTTTTCCGTATAATCAAAGAAGTCTTCCGACAGCTCAATCTCATCAAGTTCTCCCACCGTCAGACTTTCGCATCCTAGTACGGCACAGCCCGTTTCAAATCCCGGCACCGTTTCTTCCAGCAGCACAGAAGTATCATAGTCAAAAGCCTTACGGACAGCCGAATACAGTTTTCCTTCATCATAAACCTTCGTAATTCCAAAGGAAGAACCGGAGCGAACCGGTTTCACGAACAAAGGATAGGAAAGTGCTCCGGCCGCTTTTTTTATTTCTTCTTCTCCAGATTCTTTTTGTATCAGCACGGACTTCGGCACTCTGATGCCTGCTGCGGCCACAATCCTGTGAGCAATTTCTTTATCCATACAGAGCGCCGATGACAAAAGATCACAGCCGATGATAGGAATCCCCGCCAGTTCCAGAGCCCCTTGTACCGTCCCGTCCTCTCCGTTTTTCCCGTGAAGTATCGGAAGGGCGGCATCCAGAGAAAGACTGTGCAGTTCGCCCTTTTCCATCCAACATATTCCATGAAGAGACCGGTCTGCGGACAGAAAAACCGGTATTTCCTGCTCCCCCCGGCGCCAGCGCCAGGCTCCCGTCTGTCTGTCCAGTGCTATCGGGACAGGCATGTATTTCCCGGTATCCAGATGGGAAATGACAGCTGCGGCGGACTGAAGAGAAATTTCATATTCCGTAGAACAGCCGCCGAATAAAACACCTACATTTTTGGGTTCTTTTCTCATAAAACAAAACCTCCTGTTCGACATCTATTCTATCGAACAGGAGGTTTTCATGTTTAAATATTTAACTGCTTTTTTCTTAAGAAAATCCTACAAAATCATAAATATTTTCCTGACGTCTATCCGGCTTATATCTGATTATAAACGGAAACTGCATCCAGTATGTGAAAGGGTTCCGTCTCATGCGTTCCGTCAGCGCCGGCCGTCACCAGAATATATTCTTTCCCGTGAATTCTGGCCAGGCTTGCCAGGCATAGTCCCGCCTCACTGGTATAACCTGTCTTCCCGCCAAGAATTTCTCCTCCGGAAACCCGGGGGTTGTCCAGGGACCGGGACAAAGTGCTGTAGAAGGTAAAGCCTTCCGGATGAAGATTGGACGGTTGGGTACTGTATCGGCTGGTTGTAAAGACAGTCCGGAAAGTGTCATTTTTCAGAGCGTACTGCAGCAGGATAGAAATATCCTTTACCGTTGAATAATGATCCGGATCATGAAGCCCGGTAGAATTGGTAAAATGCGTATTTTTCATCCCCAGTTCTCTGGCCTTTTCATTCATCATCACAGCGAACTGACCCTCCGATCCTGCAATCCGGTCAGCAAACGCAAGGCAGCACTCCGCACCCGAGGGCAACAGTATGCCATACAGCAGATCCTTCAGTCTGACCTCTTCACCCGGCTGAAATCCCGCCATGGAAGCTCCCTGTTCATATAACGGTGGAAAAATATCTTCCGGCAGCGTAACCGTCTGTTCCAGATCCTCTGTATGTTCAACAGCCAGTATAGCAGTCATAATCTTTGTAAGCGACGCCGGATAAATTCTCTTATCGCCATTATGTACCGCAATTACCCGTCCGGAATTTGCTTCTGTCAGAACTGCATTGGGGCTGTACAAATGCTCCAGATCCACGTCCGGATTTTGGCTGATCGAAGGCGCATTTACTCTGCCGCCGATAAATAGAGCCAAAAGAATCCCCAGCAGAACCGCCATTCCCCATAATACTCCCTTCTTCTTCCCGCGGCGTTTTTTCCTAATCATCATCATATTTGCTTTTTTCATTGATCACTCACCCGCCTTTTCATTTATTAGACGCATGAGCATGCCCGCCGGTTCATCTTTTCCGATAATCCGGCTTTTCAAATAACATTTTTACATTTATACTAAAATAAATGAGAAAATCTCCACAGTAAATTCAAAAAAAGAAAGGATACAACTAACATGGAAAAAAAGAAGATGTCCTGTATTGACTGCGCGGTAAAAAACTGTGACAAAATGGATAAAACCTATCCTGATTTTTGTGTGACCCTTCATATGGATCAGGACACCCTGCAGGAAGCTATGGCGTGCTACGATGAGGAAGAAAATCGCCGGACCATGATTGCGGCCGCCGAAGTCGAATTCGAACACTATTGCCGATACACAAGAATTGAAGAAATCATGGCTTTTGCCAAAAAAATCGGAGCAAAAAAACTGGGAATCGCCACCTGCGTCGGTCTGCTTAAAGAAAGCCGCATCCTGGCCGGGATCCTGCGCCGGCAGGGCTTTGAGGTCTACGGCATCGGATGCAAAGCCGGAGTGCAGAAGAAAACATCCGTAGGTATTCCGGAAAAATGCAATGGGGTGGGTGAAAATATGTGTAATCCCATCCTTCAGGCAAAGATTCTTAACAGAGAAAAAACTGATTTAAATATCATGATGGGGCTCTGCGTAGGACATGACAGCCTGTTTTACAAATATTCTGACGCTCTTGTGACAACGGCAGTCGTCAAAGACCGGGTACTGGGGCACAATCCTGCCGCCGCTCTTTATACAGTGGATTCCTATTACGGAAAACTGAAGGAATAAAACCTTTCAGAAAAATACATAGAACAAAGGAGAAAAAATATGGCTTGGATTTTACTGATCATAGCAGGAGTCGGAGAATGCTTCTGGTCATCCATGATGAAATTAAGCAACGGTTTTTCACACATCGGTTACACCATCGCAACTTTAATCGGCATGGTTTTCAGTTTTGTCGCCCTTGTCATGGCAACGAAAACATTGCCGTTGAGTCTTGCATACCCGATCTGGACCGGGATCGGAGCCGTCGGCGCCGTTATCATCGGAACTGTCTTTTTTAAGGATCATATCAATCCGCTGACCTGGATTTTCGTCATTCTTCTGCTGGTCAGTATCATAGGAATTAAAATTACAGCAGGAGAATAATCTGTTTCCTGTCCGGACAGGCAAACAACAGAGCAGCCAGCCGGAACCGGCTGGCTGCAAACTCATTTCTGATCTTCTTTTATATAAGAGAAGAAGACCGGACTCCCCCGACTTCATAGGAAATTTCAGCCTTCTTCTTATTCTCCGATTTCATTAAAAAGTGCCGCAGACCGGAATCGAACCGGTACGAAGTTTAACCCTCGCAGGATTTTAAGTCCTGTGCGTCTGCCAGTTCCGCCACTGCGGCA
>JBMNRA010000052.1:0-18984 GCA_050944415.1 Ruminococcus sp. | reverse complement strand
CTTCAATCCCTGGATATACAGCTAAGAAGGTAATCTGGTTTAATGCACACCTAGGAAATATATAAATGATGAAACGCAAAGGGATACTTCTATATTTTTTCAACTTAAAGTATCTTGACGCTATCTAAATGTGCTGCCGGCTTGCAATAAATGTAATTATAAGTTAGTATATTTGTAAATGATTTTGCATATAGACTGCAAATTATAATTACAGACGGCAAGATGGAGATGGTGGCATGCTGATAGAAGAAAAACTGCAAAGACAGCTGAGGAGAGCAAGTATTTTAGTATTCTGCATTATTGCAGTTTTTTTCATATGCGGCGGTCTGTTTTCAATATATCTTCGAAATACAAAAAATGAAGCGATGGAAGCGCAGATTATTGCAGAAGCAGAAGAATATAAAACAAGGATTTTGAAGCAGCTGGATGCAGATTTTCAAACACTGATCACATTGTCGGTTTTCCTCAAAGAAGATTATACTGCTGACAGGGAAAGACTTGCCAGATATCTGGATGAGGCAAATAAAGAAAATACGTTTCTGACGATGGCATATTTTGATCAGAATGGAAAAGGGGTCATATCTACCATAGGTCAGGAGCCGCAGGTGGATGCGGATGTGTCAGAAATTTCCGAAGAAGGGCAGAGGGGTGTTGAAATGGCCTGGGAGGGCGAGATATCGGTTTCCCGTCTGTTTGAGAGTGAAATTTCCAATCGGAGAGTTTTTGCTTACACTGTTCCGGTTTATGACGCTGGTGAAGTGACAGGTGTTCTGACTGCCAGTGATCATATTGAAATTTTTTCGGATATTCTGTCCGGAAATACGGTGATGGGAGGCGGAGGATATATTCATATGCTGGGTTCGGAAGGCAATTTTCTTATTCGTTCTTCCAATACGGTTGTTAAAGAAAACCTGGAATCCATATTTGACGGTCCGTTTCTGTCTGAAACAACCAGTCAGGAGGCACGGGAAGCCCTGCAGCAGAAGAAACGAATGGTATCCACGTTCCGTTACAAAGGAAAAGAATATCCATTTTTACTGGAACCGGTAGGGATTAACGGATGGTATCTGTTTTGTGTAAATACGGGTGAAGGACTAAGCGCCAGTGTGATTACTTCAACCCAGGCGATACAGATTACATTCATGGCTGTTCTGCTGATGATTTTTCTATTGATGATTTATGGGTTTTATCAGCTTCGCAAATACAACCGGTATCTGGTGCAGCTGGCATATTATGATTCGCTGACTGGTGCGGAGAACCTGTCTTATTTTATAAAAAAACTCAGAAAAACAATGGAAAAAGGCAGGGGCAGTGTGGCGGCTATAGGTATCCACAGATACCCGTTTATTAAAGAAACCTTTGGCGCCGAACAGGCGGATGCGATCCTTTGTAAAGTAAAAGAAACAATAGAATTTTATCTGAAAAAAGATGAATTTATCTGCCGGGATACTGAAGACAGATTTTATCTGTTTTTGACGGATACGAGCGAAAAAGTGCTTACTGTGCGTCTGGAGAGGGTCATAAAGGAAATTGAACAAAATTCTGTTTTCAGTCAGACGACGGGCTATCAGTTGAGAGTATGCTGCGGGGTAGATAACCTGGATACAAATGCGGACAATATGATGCTTCATGCTTCGCTGGCGTTGGCACATATTGATAATTCTCATATATATTCCATTCAGTTTTTTGATACAAGAATGAATCAGAGAGAAAAATTGGAAAATTATATTGAAGGCCGCATGGAACAGGCTCTTAAGAGCGGAGAATTCAAATTGTTTCTTCAGCCGAAACAAGATCTTCAGAGCAATACGCTGGCCGGTGCGGAAGCGCTTGTGCGCTGGATTACGGATGACGGTAAGATAATTTATCCGGATCAGTTTATCCCTTTATTTGAAAAAAACGGGTTTTGCGTCAAGCTGGATATTTATATGGTGGAACAGGCCTGTCGTCAGATCCGTTCCTGGATGGATCAGGGAATAAAGCCGATTCCTATATCGGTAAATCAGACCAAGCTGCTGTTCTATAAATCGGATTATGTCCGGACTCTGGTGAGTCTGCTTCGTCGATACAGTATTCCCGCAGATATGATTATACTGGAAATTCTGGAAGGAACTGCATTGGAAAATGCAGATGAATTGAACAAAAAGATTACACAGCTGCAGGCGGAAGGAGTCAGGATTTCTCTGGATGATTTTGGAAGCGGGTATTCATCCCTGAATACTCTGAGCAAGCTGCATATCGATGAGCTGAAACTGGATCGGGGATTTCTGCTGAATATATCAAAAAGGGAGCGGGAACGGAGTATTCTGATTTTAAAGGAAGTCATTCAGATGGCAAAACAGCTTCATATTTCCGTAGTAGCAGAAGGTGTGGAAACATCGGGAGATGAAGAATTGATTAAAAACCTCCAGTGTGATATCGGTCAGGGGTATTTTTACAGTAAACCCATTGATACGATGGAATTTAATATTAAATATATGAAAATACCGTCAGTCTAAACGAAAGACTGGCGGTATTTTAGTTTACATTTCTTTTTTGTGCTGGTTTACATCCATATTATCCAGAAAACAGAAAATTGTTTATAGTACAATTTTATTATAAGATATTTGAATAATATATGAAAATAATGTAAGAACGTCTGAAATTGCTTTAATTATTTTCAAAGACAGATATGATATTATGCATAATAAAGAAAGATAAAAGACGCGGGGAAGAAAACTTTGCCGCGTCTTACTTTTCTCAGCACGGGGGTGAAGCAAATGAAAGTACGTAATGTAAATCAGGGGAACGGATGGGGGATCAGCTCAGTTGATGATTACGTAGATTTTCCAAAACAGGATGAAACGGGGATTGCGGTAACTGCATGGAATCAAATGATAACTGTCAAAATGCATCGTCATCATTTTCATGAGATGGTATTGATTTTAAAAGGATCCTGTATACATGATTATGGAGGCGTGAAGGTTGCCCTGGTACCGGGTGATATTTTTATGATTGAACCGGAAGAATGGCATGCATATGATGTGAAATCCAGTGTTGAACTGGTTAACTGTCAGTTTTTTTCAGAACAGTTGAGCAAAGAATGCAATGAAACTCTCGGAAAGGTGAAAAGTAAGGTGCGCCAGATTTACAGAGAACAGAATCTGGGAAGGAAACAGGAAGATCTTCTTCACGATATGGCGCAGGAGATGGATTCAGAGAAAATAGAAGGATACGGACAGCAGGCTAAGCTGAACAGACAAGGTATTATTCATCTGGGTATTCAGGAAAGAAGGGAAATTGAGTTTTTTTTAAACAGGATGATGGAGGAGCAGGATCATGTTCAGGAAGGAATTGAGTATGTAAAATCTGCATGTCTTCAGATACTGCTGGTATCCTATCAGAGACTTCAATGCAGAAATATGACAGTGAGAGAGTCGGTGAAAGACTTCAGAAAAGAAGCGGTTTATCAGACTATAGAATTTATGGAAAACCATCTGGATGAAAAAATCGATATTGAACAGCTGGCAGCCAGCGTTTACTGGAGCAGCCGTCATTTTCGAACGGTTTTTAAGGAAGTGACCGGGTTGACGCCGGTGGAATATCTGAACCGGGTAAGAATCGTAAAATCGCTGGAATATCTGGAAAAAAATAAAAGCAGTATCAAAGAGGCGGCAGCCAGTGTGGGAATTTATGATACCAATTATTATACCCGGTTATTTAAGAAAATTCTGGGCTATCCTCCCAAGTATTTTAAAAGTATATAAAACTTCCGTTTTGTGCTAATACCCTTCTGGATTATCCAGAAATGATAAAAATGATTATGGTATATTAGAAATGTGTTAAAAGTGCACAAAAAACGAAAAAGAAAATGAAAAAAAGCATCAAATGTAACAATTAACAGGAAGGAGGAAAAGGATGGAACAGGAGAAAAAGATGATACTGGAACTGAAAAATATATCCAAATCATTTCCCGGCGTAAAAGCTTTGGATAATGTCAGTTTCGGTGTCCGTGAAGGCACTGTTCATGTATTGGCCGGGGAAAACGGTGCGGGAAAATCCACCCTGATCAAAATCATCAACGGTCTGTACGTTGCGGATGAGGGGGACCTGTTCTTTGACGGGAAAAAAATTACAGTACATAACCCCAGGTATATGAACAGTATTGGGGTGGCAACCATCCATCAGGAATTAAGCCCCGTTCTGGATCTGACTATTGCGGAAAATATTTTCCTGGGGCGGGCCCCGTTGTCGAAATTAGGAACAATTCAATGGAAGAAGATGTATGCGGAAGCACAGAAACTAATTGATAATTTCGGATTCCACTATGATGCAAAAAGAACTATGCGTTCTCTGACAGTGTCTGACATGCAGATTATTGAAATTATCAAGGCTATTTCAGTAAACGCAAAAGTTATTATTATGGATGAGCCTACATCATCTATCACAGAAAGTGAGGTTGAAGTGCTCCATGATAAGATCAGAATGCTGAAGAAACAGGGAATCAGTTTTATCTATATTTCCCACAAACTGGATGAAATCGGCCAGATTGGTGATGAGGTGACGATTCTGAGGGATGGAAAAACTATTTCTTCTCATAAAGTAGGAGAAATCAGCACAGATCAGATTATTGCCAAGATGGTAGGACGGGAGATGACAGATGTATATCCGCCAAAGCATCCGAATATCGGGGATACTATTCTGGAAGTAAAAAATCTGACCCGTGAAGGTGTATTCAAAGATGTGTCCTTTCAATTGCGGGCCGGGGAAATCCTTGGTATGGCCGGTCTGGTGGGGGCAGGCCGGACAGAGGTGGCAAGAGCCATTTTCGGGCTGGACCGGTTCCAGTCAGGAGAAATTTATCTGAAGGGGCAGAAGGTGGAAATAAAGAGCGTACCGGATTCCCTGAAGGCTGGAATCATCTATCTGTCGGAAGACAGAAAAGGAGAAGGTCTGGTACTTTGCCGATCCATTGGAGAAAATATCGCGCTGGCTAATCTGAAACATTTCAGCCGTGGTTTCCTGTTGAATCGAAAACTGGAGGATAAGGAAACAGCAGAAGTAGCAAAGAAACTGACAGTAAAAGCTCCGTCGATTAAGACCAGCGCAGGCAGCTTAAGCGGCGGAAACCAGCAGAAAGTGGTTATAGCCAAATGGCTTTTGCAGAATCCAACGGTCTTTATTATGGATGAGCCCACCAGGGGGATTGATGTGGGTGCAAAGTATGAAATATATAAAATCATGTGTGACCTGGCAGAACAGGGAGCCGGCGTAATTATGATATCCTCAGAACTGCCGGAAATCATCGGTGTCTGTGACCGGACGCTGGTAATGGCGGAAGGCCGGATTACCGGAGAAGTGGAAGGGGATGACATGACCCAGGAAAGGGTTATGAGTTTTGCAATAGGAGGACAGTCGTAATGGGGAATGCGAAAAAGAGTAATTTTTCGGTTGTGGAATTTTACAGCAAATTCGGTATTGTTATAATTTTTGTGATTTTGTTTGTGTTAATGTCAATCATCAACCATAATTTTATTTCCGGAGTAAACTTAAGAAACGTGGTAAGGCAGGTTGTAGTTATTACAATTCTGGCATGCGGTGAGCAGTTGATGCTGATTTCCGGAATGGTTGACCTGTCACCAGGGCGTGTTCTGGCTTTTGCAGGTACTCTTTCAGCTTACTGTATGCTGCAGACAGGCAATCTGTTTCTGGCGTTGATCGTAGGTTTGGCCTGCGGTCTGCTGTTTGGGGTTATCAACGGTGCGCTGATTACTGCGTTTGATATTCCGCCTTTTATCGCCACACTGGCGTCCATGCAGATGGCAGACGGCGCTATCATGGCCTTCACGGGAGGTCAGAACTATTCTAACCTCCCGGCTTCCTTTAATTTCCTGGGGCAGGGTTATATCGGAATTATTCCGTTTCCGGTTATTATCATGGTTATTGTGCTGGTGATAACTTACGTTATTCTGGCATGGACTCCCATAGGACGTGCACTGTACGCCATAGGTGGAAACCAGGCAGCGGCGCTTGCATCCGGTATCCGGGTAAAAAGATCAAAGTTTTTTGCCTGTGCGTTTGGCGGTGTGTGTACCGGTCTAGCAGGTATTCTTCTGATGGCGCGTATGAGCTCCGGTCAGCCGGCAGCCGGTGAAGGAATGGAAATGGATGCCATCACGGCTGTAATCGTAGGCGGAACCAGTATGAGCGGCGGTGTAGGAAATATCCTTAACACGATCGTGGGATCATTGATTATCGGTATTATTAAAAACTTTATGAACCTGCAGAACATCAATTCTTCTTTCCAGGATATCGTACTTGGTATTCTGATCTGTGTAGCGGTAATCATTGATGTTCAGGTTCGAAAGGCAAATACAAAATAAAATGTAAAGGAGAAGAGAAGGTATGAAGAAAAAATTATTGGCACTGTTATTGGCAGGGGTTATGGCTGTTGGTATGTTTGGATGCGGCGGCGGGGATTCCGCATCAACGGAGACATCAGACACAGCGGAAACTACAGATGAAGCTACAGCAGAAGATACCTCATCGGGAGACGAAACTGCTGCAGCAGACAGCGGCGAGATGGAAGACTGGGAAAAAGAATATGCGAAACAGTATGAAATAAGCGGCGATGAAGAATACGTATGGGGTTACGTGGCACAGAGCTTTACAGATACCTTTACTTCCAGAGTACAGGCTGCGATGGAAGATTATGTAAAACAGAATTTCCCCAATGTTACGCTTAACGTAGGCGATGGAAAACAGGAAGTCAACACACATATTGAACTGGCAGAAAACTTTATTACACAGGGTGTAGACTGTCTGATCGTAACAGCAACTGATTCAGATGGAGAGGTTGTTATCTGTCAGATGGCTAAGGAAGCAGGTATTCCTTTTGTAGTTGTAAACTCTGATATTGCCTGTGATCCTCTTGATCACTGGTTCGTAGGTTCCGATCATTATGTATCCGGTCATCTGCAGGGCGAATACCTGGTAGATAATGTGGATGATTCAGAAACAGTCAATATCTGCTATCTGGGCGGTACCAATGGATTTACTCATACGACACTTCGCCGTCAGGGATTTTATGATGCTCTGGATGAAGCCGGATATAATTATGAAGTTCTGTCCGATCTGGAAGGTGAATATTTAAGAGACAGAGGTATGGAGATTACCGAGGACTGGCTGATTCAGTACGGCGAAGACATCGATGTAATTGTAGCGGCAAACGATGAAATGGGAATGGGTGCATTAAATGCTATACAAGGTGCCGGTATGAGTGATATAATTGTATGTGGTATTGACGCCAATGAAGATGCAAAGGAAGCAATCAGAGCAGGAAGCTTTGGCTGTACAGTATACCAGAATGCGGAAGGTCAGGGCAAATGGGGTGCAATTGCAGCTTATGCAGCATCACAGGGTAAGGATTTTGCTACAATAGACATTCCGTATGAGCTGGTTACTGCTGAAAATGTAGATGAATATAACTAAAAGTAAGGTGAATGGCTATGAATGGAACAATGAAAGCTGTCATATTTGAAAAAGCAGGGCAGTATGCAGTTGTTGACAAACCTATACCGCAAATTAAAAGACCCAATGAACTGCTGGTGCGGATTGACGCCTGCAGTATCTGCGGAACCGACATGCAGATTTTAAAGGATCCTCCTGGCATTGAAGCTGTGCCGGGAGTGACTATCGGGCATGAGATGGTGGGAACAGTCGTTGAAACAGGAGAAGAAGTTAAAAACTTTAAAGTGGGAGACCGCGTGACGGCGGACAACAATGTGCCCTGCGGACAATGCTATTACTGCAAGACCGGGCACAGCAATATGTGTGAAAATCTGTTCTGTCTGGGAATTGATGGAGATGGTTTTTTCGCTCAGTATGCGGTAATTCCGGATCAGCTGGCTGTGGGAATTGATCAGAACCTTCCGCTGGATACGGCAATTTTTACAGAACCGCTGAACTGTGTAATGAGCGGTATGGATAAGATTCGGCTGCTGCCGGGTGAAACGGCAGTGGTAATTGGCGCCGGTCCTATTGGGCTGTACTATATTCAGCTTCTGAAATTAAACGGCGCTGGAAAAGTAATTGCCGTTGAACTTAATGATTTCAGGAAAGAATATGCTTCCAGACTGGGTGCGGATCTCGTAATTTCACCTTCCGAAGCGGAAAAGATTATGGAGGTGACAAAAGGACTGGGTGCAGATGTGGTTATTGATGCGGTGGGCGCCTGCATTAAGGATGCCATTGCATGGGTTCGCAGTTCCGGAAGGGTTCTTCTCTTTGGATTGAATTTTGCTGCACAACAGACTATATGCCAGACTAATATTACCAGGAAAGATCTGACAGTGATGGGATGCTATATTGGCACCTATACCTGGAAAAAGACCGTTCAGCTTCTGGAAAATGTGCCCATGAAGCTGGAAGATATGATTACGCACAGATTATCGCTGGAAGAGTTTGGAAAAGGTTTTGAAGCTATGAAAGACGGCAGCGCTCTGGAAGTTGTGATGTATCCCAATGGGAGATAAATAAGGAAACAGGATTTTGTGAGATTTACTCATAAAATCCTGTTTTTTTCAATTTTAAAAACATATATTGTATTTAAAAACAAAGTGTTATATAATTAAAGCAAATTAATACATTGCATAAATGACATCATAAGAAATTCTATTTGAGTATCATTTCTATCTGTGGTATTATTGTGACTGGATAGAAACAATACATCCGGTGGTTCAATCTTTGAAGAATTCAGAATAATCCACATTGAAAATTTCTTTCAAAGCTTTTAAATCACTGGCTTTTATATTTCTTCGTCCAGACTCTATGTTTGCATAAGTGCTTCGGGATATCGTGCTTCCCAACAGCTGCATTTTTTCAACAACCTGCATTTGTGTCATATTTCTGGACATTCTGATTGTCTGCATATTACGCCCTAAAGGGATATCCTGTAGAATCCATTGCATGATTGTATTGTCTCCGTTTTTGTGACTGTTTAGAAACCTGTTATATTCAGTATATTTTTTTATTGCCGAAAATCTGTCACCATATAGAAACAATCGTCTGGAAAATGATGGTAAGAAAGAGTATATAAATGATGTATGTTGCTGTCTTAATCACTGATAAAGGAGTAATTGATTCATGTGTGAGGATAAACAGAAGTTAAAAAAAGAAATGACAAAAGAAATTCTTTCTGTGTTGAAAGACGGAAGCTGCCGGGTGGAAATCATAGAGCTGCTTAAACTGAGCGCTGACAGTATGAAGAATTCAACCTACCGGACATTGCTGGATTCAGATATGGAGTATAATCAGATGATGGCGGAAGAAAAATCTCTGCTGGAATCGCTGCGGCAGATGGATCTTAAACCGGAACAGCAGGAAGCAGTTGAAAAACTGGCGGATAAGCTGCTGGAATCGGAATATCATGTAATAACTAACGCATATATGGCAGGAATTCTCGATGGCTATAAAATTTTAAGATCTTTTGATCTTACATATGAATAATAAATAATGAAAATGTGAAAGGCTGTTCTGAAAAAGACAGCTTTTTCTTTTTGAAAGGCTTGTCTGTAAAGGTTTCAGGTAATATGATTTTTACAGGATCAACCGGGTTTTGGAAGAGAGGTGTGAATTTGCAGTATACAGATACTTACATATCTCCAATCGGAAAGATTATTTTTGCTTCGGATGGGACAGCGCTGACAGGTTTGTGGTTTGAAGGGCAGAAATATTTTGAAGAATCACTGACAGAGAAAATGAAAGATGAACATCTGCCTGTATTTGAGGAAACAAAACGCTGGCTGGATTGTTATTTCAGTGGAAGTGTTCCTGGATTTACACCGGTTCTCCGTCCGAAAGGTTCTCCCTTTCGCATGGAGGTATGGAAAATTCTGCAGGAAATTCCTTATGGGAAACTGACAACCTATGGTGAGATAGCCAGACGTATGGCTGGACAGAGAGGACTGGAAAAAATGTCGGCTCAGGCAGTCGGGGGTGCGGTGGCTCATAATCCCATATCTATTATCATTCCCTGCCATCGTGTGGTTGGAAGTGACGGAAGTCTCACAGGATATGCAGGAGGAATTCAGAAGAAAATAGAACTTCTGAAAATTGAAAAAGCAAACGATACATCAGGAAAGAAATACAGAGAAGAAAATGAGAAATAAAATTTTTTTAAGTTACAGTCATGCAGATGCATTATACAAGAGCAACCTGGAAACCCATCTGACTGCTCTGAAACATTATTTTAATGTTCAGATATGGAATGATTCGCAGCTGGTTGTGGGAGAGGAATGGGAAAAACAGATTGAACAGGCTATCAAAGAAACGGCGGTTGCCATTCTTCTGATTTCAAAAGACTATCTGGCTTCAGAATTTATTGCCAGGAAAGAAGTGGCTCCCATACTGGAAGGTCTGGAGAAGAAGAAAATCCGGATTATTCCGGTGATTCTGACTCACTGCCTGTTTTCAAAAATAGACGCGCTGAGCAAATATCAGGCAGTGAATGATCCAAAGACGCCCTTATGCAGTATGTCGGAGTCTGAACAGGATCAGGTATGGGTTGAGGTCGCATCCATTGCCTGGGAGGAGTTGAAAAAGACTGCAGAGCCGGTTCAGGAAGCAGAGATTCCCAAGGCAGAAGAACGAAAACTTACCCGTGAGGAGCAGCAATCTGTTGGAAAAATGAATGCAGTTCTGCATGGAATGTCAGTGCCGGACAGTGAAGGATGGTACCGCGGTTCTGTCGCGGCGATAAGAGAAAATATAAGGGAAGATTTTCGCTGCTACCGTCTGAATCAACTGGTGTATGATCCTGCTGTTAACGGAGACTGCAGGATAGAAAAGGGAGAAAGCCACTGGCTGTTTTATAAAGCCAGTCAGTTTCAGGATCTTCAGGTGGACGATCAGGTTATTTTTAAAATAGACAGGCTGAATGAAATAAGACATTGGAAGGATCTGAAAAATACCCGGAATATTTATATACGTGAACTGTATGTCAGTGCCAGAAAGGCATAATGGAAAAGGGGAGCGCCTGTTATTCAGGACACTCCCTTTTTCCGCTTTTTTCAGCAGTTTTAGCACAAAATGGAATCATAGATTAGTTCGCGCATTCTCGGATGGTGACGCAGAGAGGCGGCTTTGTGATTGATAACGTGCTGTATATATAGAGCGGACAACTGATGATCAGGATCGATTAGCGCCCAGGATCCTCCGGCGCCATCCCATCCGAACTCTCCGATGGGAGCTCTGGATAAATCTGTTTTTGTGCGTGTCCGGACACCGAGACCGTAGGCATATCCTTCAAGATTTGTGCCGTAACGCATAAAATGATTAATGACTTTGGACGATACCATCGGCGTGCGCAGTAAATCGACAGTTTCAGGCTGTAGAATTTGTCTGCCGGAAGAACCAGTTCCGCCGTTGGCCAGGGCGTCAAGAAGTTTAATGTAATCACTGATTGAAAATTTTTTCTTTCATGATAATAGCTTCCATCACAGATTACGTTGCCTGAAACGGTCAGAATAAACGGGGAAGTAATATCCATGACCCCTTTGTAATAGTATTTTTCTTCTTTCACCATAACTTCTGGTTCTCCTTCATACTAATGATTGCATATATTATATAATAAATTATAATAAAAAACAAAAATAATTTTGTAAGTATTTTAAAAAATAGAAAAGGAATTAGTTGTAATTTAATAAAAAATGACCAATGTATTTGGTTAATCTGCTGTTTTTTTGTGAAAAAAATTAAAAAAGTTGACAATCATAAATAAATAATATATATTTTGATTAAATAAATAAAAATACTTTTCAAAATATAGATAAGAATGTGCCGTAAGACAGCATGATCTATATTGGACAGACAAAAATGTGATGGTAAATGCCGGCTGAATCATAACAGTCTGTCTGACGAGGAGTGTTTTCTGTAACTTGATGTAAAAAAGAGAAGGAGTAAGTATATGGGGAAAAAAATTTTAAAAACTTTGTTTTTGCTCGTCCTGACTGGATGTATGGCAGGATGCGCCAGCAGTGAGGATGCTATTAACAGTTCTGAACAGGCGGAAACGGCTGATGGAACAGAAACGGAGGATATCGCCGTTGATACGGAAACTTTGGATGTTGTTAACATTGAAGATTATAATAAGAGGCCGGTAATCACGGATTACGTACCGGAGGAGGCCAATGTAAGCGGAACGAAAGAAGACGGTACACCATGGAAGATTGCCTGGTCCAGTCTGAATAACGCGGAAGAATCACTGGCTCATATGACGGAACTGATGGAAGGCCTGTCAGAGGAATATGGCTTTGAGCTGGTTACTTTTGATGCTCAGGGGGACCCGCAGAAGCAGACCAGCGATATTAACAATGCCATAGCTCAGGCCTGTGATGCACTGATTATCGCACCCATTGACGGCACTTCTCAGCTTACAGCCATGAAAAATGCAAAGGATGCAGGGATGGTTGTGGTAAATATTCAGAATCCGGTAGATGATTCAGATGCTTACGATCTGTATGTGGGACCGGATGATATATCCGCCGCACAGCAGTCTGCCTCCATACTGATTGAGCAGCTTCCGGAAGGAGGAAAGATTGTTCTGGTCAATGGAAATCCCGGAGAAACCTGTCAGATTAAGAGGTCAGCCGGATTTAAAGCGGTGATAGAAAAATATCCGGAATTTGAAATTCTTGAGGAACAGGGATGTCTGAACTGGTCTACGGCGGAGTGTATGAATGTTATGGAGTCTTATCTTTCCAAGTATCCGGATATTGATGGTGTGTTTTGTCAGTGGGATATAGGAACGGCTACATGTATACAGGCTGCGGAAACGGCAGGAAGAGCGGATGAAATGGTTTTTGTTTCTGTTGATGGAGTACAGGCTGCCCTGGACGCAATTGCTACAGGAGGTCCCTTTAAAGGTACGTCCATGCAGGATATCGATACAAACTCGGAGATTCAGATTCTGGCTGCTCTGGCATATTTAAATGGTGACGGGGAGATGCTTGAAAAAGATATGTCCACACCGAATATCTGTATTACAAAGGAAAACGCTACAGATTTTACAGCCGGATGGTAATCAATGAAAAGGAGGTGTCGGTATGGGACAGAATATAATTCTTTCTGTACAGCATGTGACAAAAAGGTTTGCCAATGTAACAGCGTTGGATGATGTGTCCTTTGATATTATAAAAGGCAATGTTCATGGAATTGTAGGTGAAAATGGCGCCGGAAAATCCACACTGATGAAGATACTGTCGGGTGTATATAAAAAAGACGAGGGTTCCGTGTATTTTGACGGAAAGGAAATGCAGATTTCAAAACCGGTAGAATCTTTGAAAGCAGGACTTTCTATTATTTATCAGGAATTTAATCTGGTAGAGTCAATGACAGTGGGCGAAAATATTTTCATGGGTCGTTTTCGTGAAATCGGCGGCCTGAAGAAAATTCACCAGAAAGCCAGAGAACTGCTGGACAGTATTGGAAGCAAAATTAATACATATACTCCCGTGGAGGATTTATCGGTTTCTGAAAAACAGATGGTGGAGATCTGCAAAGCGCTGTCGTTTGATTCGAAACTGATTATTATGGACGAGCCCAGTACAACACTTACCACTGAAGAAATGAAGCGTCTGGTCAGTATTATCAATGATCTCCGTTCCAGAAATATTACCATTATTTACATCAGTCATAAGTTGGATGAAATCTTCGAATTATGTGACCGGGTCACAATTATGCGTGACGGTCATGTGATAGATACACAGAATATCGAAGACATGAACCGGGCAGACATGATTTCCAAAATGGTAGGGCGTCCCATTGAAAACGAGTATCCCCCACGGGCATCCAAGGTAGGGGATATTATTCTGGAAGTAAAGAATATCAATACAAAAAAACTGCATGATATCAGTTTTAATGCCAGAAAGGGAGAGATTCTGGGGTTGGTAGGTCTGGTAGGCGCCGGCAGAACGGAAACTGTACGGGCTATCTTTGGCGCAGATAAAATGCACAGCGGCGAGATATGGCTGGAAGGGAAAAAACTGGAAATACATAATCCTCTGGATGCTAAAAAGGCCGGTTTTGGTTTTGTAACGGAAGACCGGAAGGGACAGGGGCTTCTGCTTGATTTTGATGTGGGAACTAATATCACGATGGCTTCCTTTGAGCATTTTACAGACGGCGGAATTTTCAATAAGAAAAAGGAAAAAGAGATTATTGATAAGCAGATTAAAGCGCTGGGAGTAAAAACTCCCGGTGCCGATGAAAAGATAAAGAATCTGTCCGGGGGAAATCAGCAGAAGTGCCTGATTGCCAGATGGATGGAAATTAACCCGAAAGTCCTGATACTGGACGAGCCCACCAGGGGAATCGATGTGGGGGCAAAGTATGAGATATATGTTCTGATGACGAAAATAGCGGAAGCCGGAGGCACCATTATCATGATTTCTTCGGAACTTCCGGAGGTACTGAATATGAGCAATCGGGTTTACGTGCTCAGCGACGGTCATATTGCGGGGGAATTTGATCCCTGCGAAGTAACCAGCGAACAGGTCATGGCTTCGGCATTGGGAGAGGGGGCAGGAAAGTGAAAACACAGGGAAAATTATCATTAAAGAAGTTTATCAACAATTATCTGCTGTTGACAGGTATTATTGTGCTGACCGTGTATACCTGTATCGTCCAGCCAGCTTTCTTAAATCCTGACAATTTGCTGAGTCTGATACGTTCTTTTATCCCGCTGGGGTTTGTGTCTCTGGGAATGACTTTAATTATTATCAGCGGTTACATAGATCTTTCGGTTGCGGGACTTTTTTCACTGATGTCAATTGTAGGATGTATACTGTTTGAGAGATTTGGCGTCTGGGCGCTGCTGCTTACTCTTCTGCTGGGACTTCTGTGCGGAGCTGTCAGCGCTGGGATTCTGATTCTATGCGGAGCGCGCAACAGTTCGGATGCGCTGTTTATCACTTTTGGTATGCAGACGGCTTTTGCCGCGCTGGCTCTTCTGGCCAATGACGGTCTGGCAGTCACACTGAATCAGACGGCTTTTACCAGATTTTTGGGTTCCGGAAGTATTCTGGGCATTCCCTTTATGCTGATTCTGTTTATCATTGTGACTGTTCTGCTGCACTTTTTTATGAAAAAAACACCTATGGGAAGATCTGTTCATCTGGTGGGTGGAAATCCTACGGCGTCTAATCTGTGCGGTATACGGATTAATAAAATTATCATGCTTTCTTTTTGCGTAACAGGGGTACTGACTGCACTGGGAGCTTTTCTTTTGCTTTGCCGTGTAGGTACAGCTATTCCTACTGTGGGAAGAAATTATGAAACTAATGCCATTATGGCTGTAACTATCGGAGGAACCAGTCTGTCGGGAGGCCGGGGAAGTGTTTTAAATACAGTAGTAGGTGTATTGCTTGTAACGGTAATGACCAATGCTCTGAATATTTTGGGAATCGATCAGAATATGCAGAGCGTATGGAAGGGTGTCATCCTGATTCTGGCTATTTGGATTGACAGCCGCAGGACAGTTTAAGGAGGTGCGATTATGAATCGGTCTGTTTGGTTTACAGGAAAATTGAAAATGGTGACAAAGCAGAAAGCCGTTCTGGCAGTAATCTTTATCTGTTTGGCTATGACGATTATCAGTCCATATTTTTTTACTGCTCATAATCTGTCTTCTTTGCTGCTTCAGGTAACTACCTTATGGATCATGGCTTTTGGTGTTACTTTCTGTATCATATCCGGAGAATGTGATTTATCCTTGGGCGCCAATATGTGTATCACCGGCGTTATTGCTATTAAATTGCTGCCGCATTTTCAGATCTGGGTTGTTCTGATTATTGTGCTTCTGGTAGGCGCATTGATCGGAGCGGTAAATGCGTTTATCAGCGTTAATCAGGGAGCTAATTCTTTTATTGTTACACTCGGTATGATGCTGCTGCTGAAAGGAATCTGTCTGGTTATGACAGACGGTGCGCCTATTTCGGGGAACAGCAAGGCTTTTGCTGCATTCGGTTCCGGAAGGATTCTGGGAATTTACAACATTACCTGGATTGCTATCCTGGTATTTATTGCCTGTCTCTGGACGATGAAACATACGCAGTTTGGACGCAACTGTTATGCGGTAGGAGGAGACAAAGCCGTTGCCGCTTATTCTGGTATTGCCGTGAAGCGTCATTTGTGGATTACCTTTATAATTTCAGCTGTCAGCGCCGCGCTGGCCGGGTTCTGTCTGTCGGCTGAGCTGAATTCCGGATCCTCCACATACGGTGAAAATACGGCTCTTCTGATTAACTGCGGCGTTGTTGTGGGAGGTACGCCTTTTAATGGCGGATATGGAGGCATGCTGCAGTCTCTGATCGGCGTATTTCTTTTCGGTCTGTTGGAAAATGTAATGAATCTGCTGGCTATAACTCCATATACTCAACAGCTGGTAAGAGGTATTCTGATTGTTCTGGTTATTGCCATGGACTGCCATGCCCGAAAGAAAAAAAGGGAGAGTGTATAGGAAAATAGTGAAAAGGATATTGTGTTACGGGGATTCCAATACCTGGGGATTTATTCCGGGTAAAGGACTAAGATATCCCTGGAATATTCGGTGGACAGGCATTTTATCCGAAAATATAAATCGTATCCAGGAAACGGCGGTAATAGAAGAGGGGCTTTGCGGAAGAACGACAGCCTATGATCTTCCTCTTGAGCCTATGCGTAATGGATATCAGATGTTTCCTGTGATCTATGAAAGTGCCGCGCCGGTGGATCTGGTAATTATTATGCTGGGGACCAATGACAGGAGGCTGGGTGTTTCTCCGGAGGAAAGCGGCGCCGCACTGGAGTTGTATATAAAATATCTTCATTCGATGGAGATTCTGTCGCTGTATCCGGTACCTGATATACTTTTGATTGCGCCTCCGTTTGTAGGATCAGAAATTATAAATAAACCGGAAGGTTTTTATTATCGTGAGAAGTCAGCGGAGGAATCACGGCGGCTTCCGGAAATTTACAGGAAAACAGCGGAAAAATACGGCTGTAGATTTCTGGATGCTTCCTCTGTCTGTCAGGCCAGTGAGGAAGATAATATTCATCTGACGGCCTGGGGCCATGCAAGGCTGGGAGAAGCGGTTTGTGACAAAATAACAGAGATATGGGAGAAGACAAAATGACAAAATGGGTTTATTTGTTCAAAGAAGGTAACGCTGATATGAGGGATCTGCTGGGAGGCAAGGGAGCCAACCTGGCGGAGATGACCAACCTGGGTCTGCCGATTCCCCAGGGCTTTACGGTGACGACGGAGGCATGCACCGATTACTATAAGAACGGAAAACAGATTTCAAAGGAAATTGAGGAGCAGATTTTTACGGCGTTAAAAGAGCTGGAGAAGCTGCAGGGGAAAACCTTCGGGGACGTGAATGACCCGCTGCTGGTTTCTGTGCGTTCCGGAGCCAGGGCCTCCATGCCGGGCATGATGGATACGATCCTGAACCTGGGCCTGAACGACGAGGCGGTGGAAGGTTTCGCGAAAAAGACAGGAAATCCCCGTTTTGCTTACGATTCCTACCGGCGTTTTATCCAGATGTACTCCGATGTGGTTATGGAAGTGCCGAAATCTTTTTTCGAGAAGATCATCGATGAGGTAAAAGAAAAGAAAGGGATTACCTACGACACGGAGCTGACGGTGGAAGATTTAAAGGAACTGGTCTGCCGGTTCAAGGAAGTCTATCAGGAATCCATGAAAGGAGAGGAATTCCCCCAGGACGCCAGGGAACAGCTGATGGGGGCGGTGAAGGCGGTGTTCCGTTCCTGGGACAATGACCGCGCCATCGTTTACCGGAGGATGAACGATATCCCCGGGGACTGGGGAACGGCGGTAAACGTACAGGCCATGGTATTCGGCAACATGGGGGACACCTCAGGAACCGGCGTGGCTTTCACCAGGAACCCGGCCACCGGGGAAAAGGGCATTTTCGGGGAATACCTGATCAACGCCCAGGGAGAGGACGTGGTTGCCGGAGTGCGCACCCCCCAGCCCATCACCCGGCTGGAGCAGGACCTGCCGGAGTGCTACCGGGAGTTTATGGACCTGGCCATGAAGCTGGAGAACCATTACCGTGACATGCAGGATATGGAATTCACCATCCAGGAAGGGAAACTGTATTTCCTGCAGACCAGGAACGGAAAGCGGACGGCGCCGGCAGCGCTGAAGATCGCCTGCGACCTGGTGGACGAGGGGATGATCACAGAAGAAGAGGCGGTTACCCGGATCGAGGCAAAGGCCCTGGACCAGCTGCTGCATCCCACCTTTGACAAAGAAGCCCTGAAGGAAGGAAAAGTGATCGGAAGCGCCCTGCCGGCATCGCCGGGGGCGGCAGCCGGGAAAGTATACTTTACAGCGGAAGAGGCCAAAGCGGCCCATGAGGGAGGCGCCCGTGTGATCCTGGTGCGCCAGGAGACATCCCCGGAGGATATCGAGGGGATGCATGCATCGGAAGGGATCCTGACAGCCAGAGGCGGCATGACCTCCCACGCGGCAGTGGTGGCCCGGGGCATGGGAACCGCCTGCGTATCCGGCTGCGGGGAGCTGAAAGTCCATGAGGAAGAGAAATACTTCCAGCTGGGAGAGGTGACGGTGAAAGAGGGAGACTATATCTCCCTGGACGGAAGCACCGGAAATATCTATCTGGGGGACATTCCCACGCAGGAGGCATCCATCGGGGGCAACTTTGCCCGGCTGATGGGATGGGCGGACAAGTACCGGAAGCTTAAAGTGCGGACCAACGCGGATACGCCGGTGGATACCAGGAACGCAGTGAAGCTGGGAGCGGAAGGCATCGGCCTTTGCCGGACGGAGCACATGTTCTTTGAGCCGGAGCGGATCCCGAAGATCCGGAAGATGATCCTCTCGGAGACCCAGGAGGAGAGGGAGGCGGCCTTAAATGAGCTGATCCCTTACCAGAAAGGGGACTTCAAGGCCATGTATGAGGCATTGGAAGGCAGGCC